>JBIIIE010000052.1:0-12119 GCA_044235135.1 Roseomonas sp.
TGGTCATCTTCAAACGTTACATGCTTCATGGAATAGAGGCTATTGGGTGATTGCCGCCCGGTGACGATGGTATTGCCCTTGTAAAGCTTCAGCCGCACCGTGCCTGAGACGCTGTGCTGGCTTTCATCAATCAACGCTTGCAGCATGCGCCGCTCAGGCGCGAACCAGAAGCCGTTATAGATCAGCTCCGCATAGCGCGGCATCAGGCTGTCTTTCAGATGCGCCGCTTCGCGGTCCAGCGTGATGCTTTCCATGGCGCGATGCGCGACATAAAGAATGGTGCCGCCAGGTGTCTCATAGCAGCCGCGCGATTTCATGCCGACAAAGCGGTTTTCCACCAGATCCAGCCGGCCAATGCCGTTTTCCTTGCCGAGCGCATTCAAGCGCGTGAGCAAGGTGGCAGGCGACAGACGCTCACCATTGATGCCAACCGCATCGCCGCGTTCAAATTCAATGGTGATGTCGGTCGCGCGGTCCGGCGCATCCATCGGGCTGATGGTGCGCTGCCAGACCATTTCATCCGGCGCATCCCAGGGCTCTTCCAGTATTTTGCCTTCGCTGCTGCTGTGCAGCAGATTGGCATCAACGCTGAAGGGCGCTTCGCCGCGCTTGTCCTTCGCGATCGGGATTTGGTGTTCCTCGGCGAATTGGATCAGGCGCGTGCGGCTGGTCAGGTCCCATTCGCGCCAGGGTGCGATCACCTTCACATCCGGCTTCAGCGCGTAATAGCTGAGTTCAAACCGCACCTGGTCATTGCCCTTGCCGGTCGCGCCATGCGCCACCGCATCGGCGCCCATGGCTTCGGCAATTTCAATCTGGCGCTTGGCGATCAGCGGGCGGGCGATGGAGGTGCCGAGCAGATACATCCCCTCATAAAGCGCATTGGCGCGGAACATGGGAAAGACAAAATCGCGGGTGAATTCTTCGCGCAAATCATCCATGAAAATGTTTTCCGGCTTGATGCCAAGCAGCAAAGCCTTGTCGCGCGCCGGGCCCAATTCCTCACCCTGGCCAAGATCGGCGGTGAAGGTAATGACCTCACATTTGTAGGTGGTTTGCAGCCATTTCAGGATGACACTGGTATCCAAGCCGCCGGAATAGGCGAGCACGACCTTCTTCACATCTTTGACGCGCATGATCTTTCCCTTGGGAAGTGCAAGATAGGGGGGCGGTATGCCCCTCGCCCGCGGCCAGGGCAAGCGGGGCTTGCGGCAGTGGCCTGGCCTGGGGAAGATGCCTGAGCATGAGCGGGGAGTATCGCATGGCGGCCTGGAAGGGCCTTGTCGCGGCACTTATGGGTCTGGTTGGGCTCGCCTTGGCCCCGATCAGCCATGCCCAGGCGCCGGCGGCGCCCATTCTGGAAGCGCCGGCCATTCTGGGCCTGCCGGAAGCCAGCCAGGCGAGTGTCAGGCGGTTTCTCAATCTGAACACGCCGCGGGTGCTGGCCTTTGGGCCGAATGGCACCTTCGGCTGGCAGGCGGGCGGGGGCGATGCCGCCTTTGTCGAAAAAACCGCGCTAGCCAGTTGCGAAAGGCGCGCGGGGCCAGGCGCCTGCACCATTGCGCTGCGTGACCTTTCCATCGTGAAGCCCGGGCGGGAATGGGCGCCGAGCCCGCCACCCGAAGGTGTCGCCATAACCTCGGCCCATCACGCCACTTTGCCGGATGAACGCTTCATCTGGTGGGGGCCGGAACAAGCGCGCGGCGTGCTGGTATTCGCGCATGGTAAGGAAGCGCTGACCGATTTGCGCGGGCGGCAACCGCATAGCTGGACGCGGCATTTCAATAATGCCGGCTTTGATGTGTGGCGCTTTGACCGTGAACCCAATGCCGATGGCGCGCGCCGCGCGGCGGCCTGGCTGCGCGATGATTTGGCGGAACTCCGCGGACGCGGCTATCGGCAGGTGATTGTGGCCGGCCAATCGCGCGGCGGGTGGAATGCGCTGATGGTGCTGAACCGCGCTGGCCTTGCCGATGTGGCGATTGCGATTGCCGCCGCCGCGCATGGCCGCCCGAGTGACGAAAACAACCGCCTGCATGCGCAGATCGCGGAGTTGGAGGCGTTATTGACCGAAGCGGCGGACAGGCGGCGCGTGCGGCTTGCGTTGGCGGATTTTCGGGATGATCCCTTCATGGCGGCGCCTGACAAACGTGCTGAGGCGCTGCGCCGGCAACGCGAACGCTTTGGCGCGTTTTTGCTGATTGATCGGCCAGAGGGTGTGACCGGTCATGGCGCAGGCGGCAGCACGGCCTTCAATGATCGTTACGGGGCGTGTTTGCTGCGTTTCGCGACCGCGCCGCGCCCGCCGGCGAGTTGTTGAGCCGCCGCCTCCCCACTCAACCAGGCACCCGCAACGGTGGCGGCGAAACGTGGATGGCAGGCTTCACCGGCAAAGATCAGGCGGCCATCGGCAAGCGGTTCGGCCAGCACACGCCGCGCGGCCTGCGCGCCTGGGATGGCGTGGCTATAGCTGCCGAAAAATGCGGGATCATTGCCCCAATCCGTGATGATGGGCGCGCCAAGCGCCTGCGCGGCCTCGGTGCCGAAAACGCGGGCGAATTCAGCGCGGGCATGGGCCTCAGCGGCTGTCGCACCAGCACGGGATAATTCCCAGGCCAATGAGCCCCCGATGAAGGCCAGCATGACCGGCGCACCATAGGGGCGCGCGATCCAGGAAATGGGCCGATCTCCCGCGCCCGCGATATCGCGGCGCAAACTGGCGAAGGCGCCAAATTCCGGCAATGTGCCGGGCGGGATGGGAAAGGCGAGCTTGTTCAGCAGGCCAAGCGGTAGCGCCCTGATGGCCGCGCATTTTTCGGCAGGCAAATCGGGCGTGAAGGCAATGCCACCTTGCGCCAGCACAGCGGTTGAAACGGTGATGATGGCAGCACGCGCGCGGATGCGCCCAAAAGCGCCTTCCGCCGTTACCCCCTGCCCGCCCCATTCAAGCCGAGACACGCCGGCGTCAAGACGTATCGGTAATCCCGCAGCCAGTTTGGCGACCAAGGTGCCAAGGCCACGGCGCAGCAGCAGATTTGGGCCATCCAAAGCGGTGGCGGCGAAATCATGCAGGCTCATGCGCGAAAGCTCAGCGGCGCAAATCTGCGCACCTTCCCAATGCGCGACTAAAGCATCAAAGCGCCCGCCTTCAGGTGCGGCATCAGATGCGGGGCGATCCGGCGCGGCATCCGCGGCGGCGGCTTCAATCACGCGCCAAAAATGATCCTCGGCGCCGGTGAAGGCCCTGCGTTCAGCGGTGGTGGCGAAGCGGCCTTCGGTAAACAGCAGGCGCTGGCGCAGCTTGTCATGGTCCACCACCTCAAAGCCCAACGCTTCGGCCAAGACGGTCAGGGGATTGTCGTGGGCCTGATGCAGCCAGGAAGCGCCGTGATCAAAGCCGGTGACGTCCGTGTAGGCGCGCCCGCCAATGCGGTCCTTGGCTTCCAGCACCAGGCAGGAAAGCCCACGCGCGCGAAGCATACGGGAAGCCGCAATGCCCGCCACGCCCGCGCCCACCACCAAAACGTCAAGTTCATCGCCCATGGTATCGGTCTAGCCCGGATTGGCGCGGAACGCATTGGCGTGGCTAGAATGGGCCACCAAGAAGGAGTGCACGCCATGCTGCAAAACCCGCCCGCCGAACCCGGCATGCGTGAGGAGGATATTGATACCCCCGCGCTGGTGATTGATCTTGATGCTTTCGAACACAATCTGGATACCATGGCAGCGCTGCTGGCGCCGACGGGCGCGAAGCTTCGTGCGCATGCGAAGACCCATAAATCCAGCGTCATCGCCAAGCTGCAAATGGCGCGCGGTGCGGTTGGGCAATGCGTGCAGAAGGTGGCCGAGGCGGAAGCGCTGGCTTGGGGCGGCATCCCCGATATTCTGGTCACCAACCAGGTGGTCAGCCCGCGCAAATTGGCGCGGCTCGCGGCCCTTGCGCGCATCGCGGAAGTCGCGGTTTGTGTGGATGACGCGGCGCAGATCGCGCTGATTGAAGCAGCGGCCGAAGCCGCTGGCGTGCGCCTGCCGGTGCTGGTGGAAATTGATGTCGGCATGGCGCGCGGCGGGGTGGAACATGGGCCGCCTGCGGTGGCACTCGCGGAACGCATCGCTGCCAGTAAGCATCTGCGTTTTGGTGGCTTGCAGGCCTATCACGGTTCAGCGCAGCACAAGCGCGGACCAGAAGAACGCGCGGCGGCGATTGGGGAAGCCGTGGCGCGTTCCAGGCGCACCGTGGAACAGCTTCGCCAGCGCGGGCTGGAATGCCCGATTGTGGGTGGTGCGGGCACCGGCACCTTCCGGCATGAAGCAGCGAGTGGTGTTTATACCGAAATCCAGGCCGGTTCCTATTGCTTCATGGATGCGGATTACGCGGCGAATGAGGATGCGCCGCCCTTCCGCCAATCGCTTTTCGTGCTGTCACAGGTGATGAGCACCGCAGGGCCGGGCATTGCCGTGCTGGATTGCGGGCATAAGGGCGTTTCGGTTGATTCCGGTATGCCGCAAGTCTGGCAGCGCCCTGGCCTGCGCTACGCGGGCGCATCGGATGAACACGGCAAGCTGGTGATCGAAGATGGCAGCGCACCGGCGCTTGGTGAGAAGTTGCGCCTGGTGCCTGGCCACTGCGACCCGACAGTGGATCGCTATGATTGGTATGTTGGCGTGCGCAAGGGGCGCGTGGAATGCTTGTGGCCGGTGTCTGCGCGGGGTGGGATGGCGTAAACCATCCCATATCGCCATCACACGTCCAGATTGGCAACTTTCAAGGCATTGCCGACAATGAAGTCGCGGCGCGGTTCCACCAGATCGCCCATCAGGGTGGAGAAAACCTGTTCCGCATCCTCCACATCCTCAACCCGTACGCGGAGCAGCGTGCGGATGGCGGGGTCAAGCGTGGTCTTCCAAAGCTGATCGGGATTCATCTCACCGAGGCCCTTGAAGCGCTGAAAGGAAAGCCCTTTGCGGCCCTGCGCGATCAGTTTTTCAAACAGCGCGAGCGGCCCGACAACCTGCGTTTCCGCGCCATCCAGTGACAGCACCGCACCACCCAGGAAATCCGCCGCCAACCTTTCGCGCCGTTCGTCAAGCCAGCGCGCTTCCGCACTGCGAAGCGCTGTCGCATCCAGCACATGGCGTTCACCCACGCCGCGCACGGTGCGCGCGAGTGTCAGGCCGTTATCGCCGGCGGTAGCGACCCAACCACGTTCTGAGGCCGGCGCCAGCACGTCCAACCGCGCGGCCAAAGCCTGCGCGGCGGCCAAGGCGCGATCGCTTTCCATGGTCAAAGCGCCAGTGATGGCTGCCTGTTCCACGATGTCTGCCGGCACGGCACCAGAAAGCCGGCGAATGCGCGCTGTTGCCTGACGATGGAAATCAAGCTCTGCCTGGAAGGGATCACCCGTCAGGTCACGCCCATCAGGCAGGCGGAGACTAGCCACGTTTTGTGCCTTTTCCAGCAGGTAATCTTCCAAAGCGCGATCATCCTTCAAATAGCGTTCTTCCTGGCCGCGCTTGGCGCGATAAAGCGGCGGCTGCGCGATATACAAATGCCCGCGCGTGATCAATTCAGGCATTTGCCGGAAGAAGAAAGTCAGCAAGAGCGTGCGGATATGGCTGCCATCCACATCGGCATCGGTCATGATGACAATGCGGTGATAGCGAAGCTTCGCAATATCAAAACCACCTTCCGATGGCTCACCACGCCCGATCCCCGTGCCAAGCGCCGTGATCAGCGTACCGATTTCAGCACTTGAGAGCATCTTGTCAAAGCGCGCGCGTTCCACATTCAGGATTTTGCCCTTTAACGGCAAAATCGCCTGAAAGGCCCGGTCGCGCCCCTGCTTGGCGGAACCGCCGGCGCTGTCACCCTCAACGATGAATAATTCGCTTTTTGCCGGATCGCGTTCCTGACAATCCGCAAGCTTGCCAGGCAGGGATGACACATCCAGCACGCCCTTGCGCCGCGTCAGTTCACGCGCCTTGCGCGCCGCTTCACGCGCTGTCGCCGCATCCAGGATCTTGCCGACAAGATCCTTGGTTTCCTTGGGGTGAGTTTCAAACCAATGGGAAAGCGCATCGGCGCAAGCCACCTGCACCACGGGCTGCACTTCAGATGATACAAGTTTTTCCTTGGTCTGGCTGCTGAATTTCGGATCGGGCACCTTCACCGAAAGCACTGCGGTCAGGCCTTCGCGCATGTCTTCCCCGGTGAGTGCGACCTTTTCCTTCTTGGCGATACCATCGGCCACCTTCGCCACCACGCGCGTCAGCGCCTGACGGAAGCCGGCCAGATGCGTGCCGCCATCGCGTTGCGGAATGTTATTCGTGAAGCACAGCATGGTTTCGTGGTAACTGTCATTCCAGCGGAGTGAGAGCTCAACCTTGATGCCATCCTGTTCCCGCGCGGCCAGGCTGATGGGTGCCGCAAAAAGCGGGGTTTTGCCCTTGTCCAACCATTCGACAAAGGCCGTCAGCCCACCATCAAAATGAAACGCCGTTTCCTGCGCTTCGGCATGGCGTTCATCGCGCAGCAGAATGCGCAAACCGGAATTGAGGAAGGCCAATTCGCGCAAGCGACGTTCCAGCACGGCGAATTCAAATTCCGTCCGGGTGAAGGTCAGCGCTGATGGCTTGAACGTCACTTCCGTGCCGTTTGGGTGATCTGAAGCGCCAAGCGCAGTGCAGGGCACAACCGTTTCGCCATGTTCAAAGCGCAGCCGATATTCCTGCCCGCCGCGCCAGATGCGCACTTCCATCCATTCCGACAGCGCATTCACAACAGCCGCACCCACGCCATGCAAGCCGCCGGAAACCTTGTAGGAATTCTGATTGAACTTGCCGCCGGCATGCAGCCGCGTCAGCACTACCTCGGCGGCGCTGATGCCTTCCTCCGCATGGATATCAACGGGAATGCCGCGCCCATCATCGCGCACCGTGACGCTGCCATCGCCATTCAGCGTGACCAGAACGCTGGAAGCAAAACCGGCCTGCGCCTCATCCACCGCGTTATCAATGATTTCAAAGGCCATGTGATGCAGGCCAGAACCATCATCAGTATCGCCGATATACATGCCCGGCCGTTTGCGCACCGCTTCCAGGCCGCGCAATACGGTGATGGAAGCGCTGTCATAGGCTTCAGTTTCGGCGCGCGGCTCATCGCTCATGCCGGTAACGGGCTCCTGTTTTGGGGATGCGAAAACACAAGAATCTTATAGCATTTATCGGCACAAAACGCGACCCCGGCAGGGGGAATTTCAGGCGGTTTCCGGGGGCGATCAGCCAACCGCAAAAAGCCGGCCATCAGCCGCGCCAAAGACCTGCCCAATACCGGCCAATGGGGCGAAAACCTCAGCATCCGTGCCGGTCAGGAAAACCTGTGCGGGCAAGGCGGCAAGGGCGGCGAAAAGCGCTTCCCGCCGCGCCGGATCAAGATGCGCGGCCACCTCATCCAACAATAGCAAGGGCGCGAAGCCGCGTGCCTCAGCGATCAGCGCGGCATGGGCCAGCACCACGGAAACCAGCAGCGCTTTTTGCTCCCCGGTTGAACAGAATTCGGCGCTGATGGCTTTCGGCATATGGATCAAGCCCAAATCCGCCTTATGCGCCCCACGCGCCGCGCCACCCGCCGCCGCATCGCGCCGGCGTTCGGCGGCCAAGCCTTGGCGCAAGGCATCTTCCACCGCCAAGGCTGGGCTGTCAGCCAAACCCGCCGATATGGGGCAGGCAATCTCCAAACGCGCTGCCGGAAAAGCGCCCGTGGCGCGGCCCGCCGCCAATTCCGCGTTCAGGCGCAGCATCAGCGCACGCCTGGCCGCCGCCACCGCCACCGCATGCCGCGCCATGGCATCTTCCAGCCCCGCCAGCCAGGCAGGGTCCGCGCGCCCTTCCGCCAGCAGCCGATTACGTTCGGCCATCGCATTGTCATGCGCGGCCACTTCCCGCGCATGGCCCGGTTCCAAGGCCCAGACCAGCCGATCCAGAAAGCGCCGCCGCCCGCTTGCCCCTTCCTGAAACAGCCGGTCCATTTGCGGCGTGATCCAAACAACAGCCATGCGTTCCGCGAGCATTGCCTGGCTGCGCACTGCCTGCCCATCGAGCCGATAGATGCGCCGTTCCGTCGCACCTTCCGGGTCCGTGCCGGTGCCAATTTCCATGGGACCGACCCGCGTTTCAAACCGCCCCGCCGCCGCCCAGGGCAGGCCCGCACCGGATTGCTGCCGGCCAAGCTCAGCCATGCGTGCGCCACGCAAGCCTCGCCCTGGCGCCAGCAGCGATATCGCTTCCAACAGATTGGTCTTGCCCGCGCCGTTTTCGCCCGCGATGCAAATCAGGGATGCGTCAAACCGCGCATCCAAACCCCGCCAGGACCGGAAATCCGAGAGCCTAAGGCGCGAAAGAAAAAGCCCCGGCGCCGTCACACCCGCATCGGCATCAGGACGAATAGCGCTTCCGGCCGGGACGCATCGCGCACAATGGTCGGCGCCGCGCCATCGGCGAACATGAATTCCAGCTTGTCTTCGACCAGATCAGTGATGTCGGACAGATACCGCGCCTGGAAGCCGATTTCCAAAGCGCCGCTGGTATAGGCGACATCATCGCCTTCCAGATCCTCCTGCGCTTCGCCCTGTTCGGGGCTTGCGGCGGAAACGCGCAAGTGATTGGTGCCAAGGCTGAGCTTCACCGGGCGGGATCTTTCGCTGCTGATCGCCGCCACGCGCTTCACCGCATCGGCGAAATCCTTGCGCGGCACAACAAGCTTCTTGTCATTGCCGCGTGGGATCACGCGTTCATATTCGGGGAAGGTGCCATCAATCAGCTTGCTGGTGAGTGTCACCGTGCCAAGCGCGAATTGCACCTTGGTGTCCGAAAGCCGCACCACGATCTCATCCTGGGTTTCTTCGGCAAGTTTGCGGATTTCATTCACGGTCTTGCGCGGAATGATCACGCCCGGCATGGCCTTGGCCCCTTCCGGCAGCGGTTCTTCAACGCGCGCAAGCCGATGCCCATCGGTCGCTACAGCGCGCAGCACCGGTTGGCCTTCGCTTTCGGTTGCGTGGATATAGATGCCGTTCAGGTAATAGCGTGTTTCTTCCGTGGAAATCGCGAATTTCGTGCGGTCAATCAAATCGCGCAGCACGCCGGCCTTGATGCTGAATTGCACCGGCATCCGCCCTTCGGTCATGGAAGGGAAATCATCCACCGGCAGCACGGCAAGGCTGGTGTTGAAGCGACCGGACCGCAGCGCAAGCGGCCCATCGCCGCCACCATGGTCGAATTCAACGCGCGCCCCTTCCGGCAGGTTGCGGATGATTTCATAAAGCGTTCCCGCCGGCGCTGTGGTGCGCCCGGCGCGCGCCACCGTGACCCCCGCGATATCTTCCACCACCGCGATTTCCATATCCGTCGCGGTCAGTTTGAGCGCGCCGCCGGAATTCGCTTCGATCATGACATTGGCAAGAATGGGAATGGTGTTGCGGCGTTCCACCACGCTTTGCACATGGGTCAGCGCCTTGAGCAGTATCGCCCTGTCAACCGAGAATTTCATCGTTCCGACGCCCCGATCCTGTTGTGGCGATGTCAGCCGCTACCGGAAAGGCCCCGGGGGCAAACCGCCAGTGAAATCCTGCCCGGGCGGCCAAGCTGCCGAATCGACGCGCGAGGCGCCCGGAGAACCAGTTCCATACCAGCCAAGGCGGGGCCAGAAAAGCGGCCAGGGCACAAGAATATTGGCTTTCGTGGGCGGCTTGGCGCCTCAGGTTTCCAGCATGCGCCGGAGCAATTCCACATCCTCAGCGAAGGACCCATCCGCCTGCATGAGTTCCGCCACGCGGGAGACCGCATGCATGACCGTGGTATGGTCCCGATTGCCAAAGCGCCGCCCAATCTCCGGCAGGGAGCGAGAGGTCAATTGCTTCGCCAGATACATCGCGACCTGGCGGGGCCGCGCCACATTGCGGGCACGCCTTGCCGAGGACATGTCAGTCAGACGGATATTATAGTGTTCCGCGACCTTGCGCTGAATTTCCTCAATGGTCACGCGCCGGTCATGGGCGCGGAGGATATCATGCAGAACCTCCTGCGCGCCTTCCAGCGTGATGGGCCTGCCGAACAGATTGGCCCAGGCAATGAGGCGATTAAGCGCGCCTTCCAATTCGCGGACGTTGGAGGTGATTTTATGTGCCAGGAATTCCATGACGCGCGATGGCACCGCAACGCCGGATGATGCTGCCTTGGCTTCCAGAATGGAGATGCGCAATTCGTAAGTTGTGGCATGCAAATCCGCCACCATGCCGCAGCCCAGCCGCGTGCGCAGCCGATCTTCAATGCCGGAAAGATCGGAAGGTGATTTGTCGGCGGAAATCACAATCTGCTTGCCGGCATCCACCAGCGCATTGAAGGTGTGGAAGAATTCTTCCTGCGTATTGTCCTTGCCGATCAGGAATTGCAGGTCATCCACCATCAGCACGTCAACGGAACGAAGCGTTTCCTTGAATTCCATGGTGGATTGGCTGCGGAGTGCGGAGATGAAGCGATACATGAATTTCTCGGCGCTCATGTAGGCCACATGGCGCGTGGGGTGTTGTTCGCGAATGGCCCAGGCAATGGCATGCATCAGATGCGTCTTGCCAAGCCCAACGCCGCCGTAAAGGAACAGCGGATTGAAGCCCGGCATGGCAGGTTTTTCCGCCACGCGGCGCGCACAGGCATGGGCGAATTCATTCGGCTTGCCGACAATGAAGGTATCGAAGGTGAAGCGCGGATCAAGCGGCGCAGACCAATCACCGCGCGGATCGGCGGCGCGCGGCGCAGCACTGGTCAGGCTTTCCGCCAAGGGCTGTGCGGCGTTTGCAGAAGCCTCTCCGGCGCTTGCACGGCTACCTGCCGCCACACGCAGATCAACCCGGCGTATTGCGGGATTTTGCTGCTGCCACAACGCGCGAAGGCGATCACCGTAATGGCTGCTGACCCAATCACGCAAAAACCGCGTGGGCAATGTGATTGTCGCCTCATCACCATCCACGGAAACGAGTGTCATTTGCCGAAGCCAACTGCGGAATTCCACATCGCCTACTTCTTCGCGCAGCTTGGCGCGGATACGCGCCCACGCTTCAGCCCAGGCGGCGGGACCTTGCGGGGGCACGCCATCATCAGCCTTTTCCTTGCTCCGCAAAATGCTGCCCCCCTGGCCCATCTGAACTTTCTTCCCCGTCAAAAGCATCATGCGGCGGGCCGAGACAAAAGATCAATAGCAAAAAAACCTGAACGGCAAATTTCGAAAATTTTCTGATGCAGTATCATTTTTTTCTTGACTGGGAGATTTCATATGGCGACCGACAAGGCTCACATCCTGACCACGTGAAAGACACAGAAAAAGACGCGCTGCCCGAGCAACGCGCCTGCAACATTTCAAAAAAGAAAAAACCCGTGGGCCGTCAGGCGCCCACAGACTTCACACGCGCCGAAAGCCGCGACAATTTCCGCGCGACAGTATTGGCATGCACCACACCCTTGGTTGCGGCGCGCTGCAATTCCGGTTGCGCCGCGCGAAAGGCTTCCTGCGCTGCGGCCTTGTCGCCGGACTTCACCGCCTCTTCCACCTTGCGCAGAAAGCTCCGCACGCGCGACTTGCGCGCCTTGTTGCGCGCGGTGCGCTTTTCAGTCTGACGAATGCGCTTGCGCGCGGAAGCATTATTGGCCATGGGCTTTCTGTTCAAACCTGCGATATGGAAGGCCAGCGTTCCGCCAGCGAAGGGCGGGTAACTAGCGCCGGAGCATGGCCCGCGTCAAGCCGGGTGAGGAAGCCCAGCCCCATGGAATGCGCGGCGACTTTTCTTTACTTTCCGAACGGCTAGATTGCACTCCATGAAGCGTTTCTGGGAAGCGGCCCTGGCCGTGCCAAGGCTTGAAGGTGGCTATGGGGTGGTGCTGGATGGCCGCCCCCTTCGGCTGCCGGGCGGCAATATCCTCAGCACTGAAAGCCGCCGCTTGGCCGAGGCGATTGCCGAGGAATGGGGCAAGGCCGGCGGCACCAAGGGCGGCGAAATGCGCCAGGATGATGTGCCCCTGACCCGGCTTCTGGGCGCCGCCCAGGAAAGGATCGCGCCAGACCCAAGGCC
>JBIIIE010000053.1:0-12100 GCA_044235135.1 Roseomonas sp.
GCGAAGAAGGCGGCGAAAGCACGCCCCAGCAGGACCAATCCGGCGAAGGGCAGAGCCAATCCGAACAGGAAGATGAAATGCTCGGCGCCCAGCCCGAGCAGATGCAGGGCGAAGCATCCGAAGAAGAGGCCGAGGAATCCGAAGAAGATGGCGCCGCTGCCGATGGTGATGACAAGCCAGGCGGCCCACAGCAGCGCCGCGAAGTGCCGCAGGTGGATGACACCACGCGCTACCACGCCTTCACCACGCAATTCGATGAAGTGGTGGCCGCGGATGATCTGTGCGACCCGGAAGAACTGACGCGGCTGCGCCAACAGCTGGACCAGCAGCTTTCCCATTTGCAGGGCGTGGTTTCCAAACTCGCCAACCGTCTGCAACGCCGCTTGCTGGCGCAGCAACAGCGCGCCTGGGATTTCGATCTGGAAGAAGGCATTCTGGATGTCGCGCGGCTGGCGCGCATTGTCGCCAACCCGACCCATTCGCTTTCCTACAAGCGCGAACGGGAGACGGATTTCCGCGACACGGTAGTGACGCTGCTGATTGACAATTCCGGTTCCATGCGCGGGCGCCCAATCACGGTTGCTGCCATGTGCAGCGATATTCTGGCGCGCACTTTGGAACGTTGCGCGGTGAAAACCGAAATCCTTGGCTTCACCACGCGCGCCTGGAAGGGCGGGCAAAGCCGTGAACGCTGGGTGGCGGAAGGCAAATCCCGCAATCCGGGCCGGCTGAATGATCTGCGCCATGTGATCTACAAGCCCGCCGATGCGCCCTGGCGGCGCGCGCGCAAGAACCTTGGCCTCATGCTGCGCGAAGGCTTGCTCAAGGAAAACATTGATGGCGAGGCTTTGGAATGGGCCTATAAGCGCCTGCTCGCGCGGCCCGAACATCGCCGCATCCTGATGGTGATTTCCGATGGCGCGCCGGTGGATGACAGCACGCTTTCCGTCAATCCCGGCAATTACCTGGAACGGCATTTGCGCAAAGTCATTGGTGAAATTGAAAGCCGCAACGCGGTGGAACTTGTCGCCATCGGCATCGGCCATGATGTGACACGCTATTACCGCCGCGCGGTGACGATTGTGGATGCCGAGGAATTGGGCGGCACCATGATGAAGAAACTCGCTGAATTGTTTGATGAGGATGCGGCGGAAGCCTGGCAGCGCAGCGCTGCCGAACGCTCCTCCATGGTGGCCTGACGCAGCACGGCGACATGGCGCTGGAACCAGGTGTTTCGCGCCGCGCTTTCCTCGCCGCGCTTGGCGCGATTGGCGCCGCATCGGCCAAGGCACAGAATGCGGCGCAACCCTTTGCGCTGCCCGATATTCCCGGCGCTTTGCGCCCGCTCGGCGGATTGGTGATTGATGCGGCGGCATTGGGCGGTGGCGGGTTTTCCGGGGCGCACCTTGGGCCTGATCTTACCCTGACGCTGATCAGTGATCGCGGCCATTGGGCGGAAGCGCGGCTGCTGCTGGATGGGCTGACGCCTATGGGCTTGGCACCACTCCGCCACGGTCCCTTGCGTGACGAGACCGGGCGGCCCCTGCCGCGCGGTTTCGCCGCGGATGCTGAGGCGCTGGCGCGACGGCCCGATGGCACCTGGCTGGTCGCTTTTGAACGCCGCCATCGCATCCGCGCCTATCGCCGCCTGGATGGGCCGGGCCTTTATGTCGCGGCTCCTCCGGGACTTGAGGCCGCGCCATCCAATGGCGGGCTGGAAAGCCTGGCCGTGCTGGCCGATGGTCGGGTTTTTGCGATTGCCGAGACCTTCTCCCCGCCCGAGCGCCCCGATCTGCGCCATGCCTGGCTTGGCCAACCCGGCGCCTGGATGCCGCTTTACTGGCAAGCGAGCGCGGGCTTTCACCCG
The DNA here is from genome assembly GCA_044235135.1 of Roseomonas sp. GTDB lineage: Bacteria > Pseudomonadota > Alphaproteobacteria > Acetobacterales > Acetobacteraceae > Neoroseomonas. The sequence goes on from JBIIIE010000053.1 coordinate 1,868, forward strand.
ACCGATGCGGCCATCCTGCCCGATGGCAGCGCCCTGGTGCTGGAACGGCGCTTCAGCCTGCTCGGCGGTTTTGCGGCGAAGCTGATCCGCACCGCGCCTCATGCTCTCCGCACCGCAGGCAAAGGCACGGTTTTGAGCGGCGAGGTAATCCTGACCCTGAATGATGCGCCTTTGCCGGCAGAGAATTGGGAAGCCGTGGCGGTGACGCACTTTGGGGATCAGACACTGGTGGCGCTGATTTCGGATGACAATGAAAGCGCCTTGCAACGGAGTCTTTTGCTGCTTTTCACGCTGCGTGGGTGAAAAACAAAACCGGCCGGATGCTGCCACCCGGCCGGCTGTTTCACTCAATACGGAAGCTTACGGGTTTCACCCCGGCCGCTTCCACCAGCCCTGCCGCTTGGGCCGGGCCACTTCCGCGCCCTCACCCAAGACCACCGGCTGTATCGCCGGTCCGATCACTGGTTCCGCCTTTTCAGGCTCAGGCGCGGGTGCCGGGGCAGGTTCGGCGACGATGGGCGCAGGTGCTGCAACCACCGGGGCTTCCGGCGGCGCAACCTCGGCAGCCGGTACCGGGGCTTCCACCACAGCTTCCGCCACCACTACCGGCTGAAGCTCAGGCGCGGGTGCCGGTTCCGGTGCAGGTGCTGCGGGCGCAATGCGCCGCGCCGTCGCGGCGGCGCGTTCCGCCGCTTCCTCGGCTGCCGCCATGGCGGCAAAGACATCATCAATCTGCCCGGCAAAGGGGTCCGCCGGGGTTGGGCCAACGTAGCGCGGCGCGGGCGCTTCTTCGGTCATCTCCGGCGCGGCATCCTCCGCCCGGCGCTCACGCGGGCCATCCTCACGGCGGCGGCGCCCACCACGGCGGCCACGGCGGCGCGGGCGATCCTCACCCTCGGCGGTGCCTTCAGCGGCTTGGGATTCTTCCTCGCCAGCAGGCGCCTCGCCTTCCGGCATCCCGCCCGCTTCTGCTGCTGCTTCGGCGCCTTCTTCGGCGTCGCCCTCGGCTTCGGTATCGCTGCCCTCAGCGCCCTGCGGCCCGCCTTCACGGCGGCCACCACGGCGGCGGCGACGACGGCGGCGGCGACGCTCTCCTTCCTCGGCGGTTTCCTCACGCGCCTCGGCACGCGGGCTATCCGCTTCCTCTTCCTCAATCTCCGGCGCGATGTCTTCGGCTTCCGGCGCGTAATCCATCCGCAGCGCGGAAGGTGCGGCGGTAACGGCCATGGGTTCCGCAGCACGCAGGCGTTCAATGCGGAGCGCCGGCCCCATCAGCTTGTCATCAGGCTGGAAGAAAACACTCATGCCGAAACGCGCTTCGATTTCCGAAAGCCGGTCACGCTTGCGGTTCAGCAGCCAGAGCGCAACTTCGCTCGCGACATGCACATTGATTTCAGCGGCGCGGCGCTTCGCCCCTTCTTCTTCAACCGCCCGCAGCACCTGCAGCGCGCTGCTTTCCACGCCACGAATCGTGCCACGGCCCAGGCAATGCGGGCAGGTGATGAAGGTCTGTTCCGCGATGGAAGGCCGCAGGCGCTGGCGGCTCATTTCCAGCAGGCCGAAATGGCTGATGCGCCCCACCTGAATGCGCGCCCGGTCGTGGCGGAGCGATTCCTTCAGCCGCCGTTCCACCATGGCATTGTGCTTGTTTGATTCCATATCAATGAAATCAATCACAATCAGCCCGGCCAGATCGCGCAGCCGCAATTGCCGCGCGATTTCTTCCGCCGCTTCCATATTGGTGCGCAGCGCCGTGTCTTCGATGTGTCTGTCGCGCGTGGCGCGGCCCGAATTCACGTCAATCGCCACCAGCGCTTCGGTCTGGTTGATCACCACATAACCGCCGGACCGCAACTGCACCACGGGCGAATGCATCGCATCCAATTGCTGGTCCACGTGATGGCGCGCGAAAAGCGGCGTTGTATCGCGGTGCAGCCGCACCTTGTTCGCGTGGGATGGCATCAGCATGCGCATGAATTCGCGCGCCTGCTGGAAGGCGCCATCGCCTTCCACCATCACCTCATCAATGTCGCGGCCATAAACATCGCGGATGGACCGCTTGATCAGATCCGCTTCTTCGTAAATCAGCGCGGGCGCGGTGGAAGCCAGCGTCCTTTCGCGGATATTGTCCCAAAGCCGCAGCAGATATTCGCAATCGCGCTGGATTTCCGGCTTTGGTCGTTGCGCGCCGGCGGTGCGCACAATCAAGGACATGCCCTGCGGCAATTGCAGATCATCCATCACTTCGCGCAGCCGCTTGCGATCCGCGGCTGAGGTGATCTTGCGCGAAACGCCGCCCCCGCGCGGGGAATTGGGCATCAGCACGGAAAACCGCCCAGCAAGGGAAATATAGGTCGTCAGCGCCGCGCCCTTGCCGCCGCGTTCTTCCTTCACAACCTGCACCAGAATGATCTGGCGGCGGCGGATCACTTCCTGAATCTTGTAATGGCGCAGGAAGCGCGGCGGGATGCGGCGTTCGCGGCGTTCTTCTTCCGTCTCGGCAGGGCCTTCGCCGCCAATGGTCTCGGGCGGGGTCTGGTCTTCTTCGGCGGGCAATTCCTCAACCCGGCCAAGATCAGCCTCGGCGGCTTCATCGCCCGGCGCATCAGCGTTGGCGCGACGGATTTCCTCGGCCATTTCAAGCGGCGCAGCGGCGGGCGGGGCTTCGGCTTCCGCTGCGGGTGCCGCTGCTTCTACCGGCGCCGCATCATCCGCCTGCACTTCAACAGCAGGCGCGGCCTCGCCCTGGGCGTCTTCGGCGGGCTGCCAAGGCTCGGGCGTCTCGCCATTCCAGGCGGCGCGGTCCATGGCACTTTCGGGCGGCAGATCAGCCTCATCCTCCGCGCGGGCTTCGGCTTCCTGCATTTCCAGCAGGCGCTGCCGATCCGCCACGGGGATCTGGTAGTAATCCGGGTGGATTTCGCCAAAGGCCAGGAAGCCGTGGCGATTGCCGCCATATTCAACAAAGGCCGCTTGCAGGCTGGGTTCCACCCGCACCACTTTGGCGAGGTAGATATTACCCTTCAGGGCACGGCGTTGCGCCGTTTCAAGGTCAAATTCGTCGAGGCGATTGCCATCCATCACCACAACCCGGGTTTCCTCGGGGTGGGATGCATCTATCAGCATACGCTTGGTCATGGGGTGAAGTCTCCGCGCCGGGGCGGTGCCGCGGGCGCAAATTTGTGGCGAGGCCCGAACAAGGTTCGAAAAGCGGCGTGGCGTGCAAAGGCATGCGACGGCGAAGACCTTCTTCGGCGGAACCGGCGCCTTCGCGGCGCAGCGGCCCCAGGGTGGGCGCACCTGGATCCTGCCCCGGGAACCCTTGGACCATCGTGGCAACGAAGGTCACAGGCGCAGGCGGGACGGCGGGCGCGACGGGGGCCATGGCCATAAGGGCTTTGACTTTCGCGCGCCACGGGCCGCGCCGGCGAGAAGGAAGGGCCGCTCCCCGGCAAATCCACAAAGCCGATGCCAAGGACATGGGCTTTAGAGGCCAGGGGGCTGAACATCGTGGGGCGCGCTGCCCTTCAGGGCTTCATGCGCCAGGCGATGCCGCCGGAATTCTCGCCCGCAGCGGATGCCGCCGGGACGATCTACCTTAGTCCCTGCCCGCAGGCACCACAAGGGCAAGATGCCGCGTTCCGGATGACAGGGGGGGCTTGGCCCGGTATGAAAGCACCTATGGGCATAGGGCGCCGGCATTTCCTTGGCTTGGGCGGGGCGGTTATGGGCGGCACCCAACCGGCCCTGGCCGCTTCCGTCAATGCCGTCAGGCTCACCACAGAAGGCCGCGCGGCGCGGCTTTCCCTCACACTTGAAGGCCCGCTTTCCTGGGAATGGCGTGCCCTGGCTGACCCGCCGCGCCTGGTTCTCTCCCTGCCTGGGGTGAACTGGCAGGGACCGGCGCGGCTTGGCTCGGCGGGGCCGGTGGCCAGCGCCGTATTTGACGCCGAAGCCAAGGCATTGCGCCTTGATCTGGCGCGTCCCGCCCTACCGCGTCGGCTGCCGGGGCCGGCAGGGCGTTTGGTCGTGGAAATCGCGCCCGCAAGCACCGCCAACTTCGCCGCCGCGGCACGGCGGGACATGCCCCTGGCGCAAGGCAGCGCCCCCGCTTTGCCGCTGGTGGTGATAGACCCCGGCCATGGTGGCTATGACCCCGGCGCCATTGGCCGGCGCGGCACGGAAGAAAAGCGCGTCACGCTTGCCGCCGCGCAGGCGCTGCGCCGCAAATTGCAGGAAGGCGGCAAATGCCGTGTCGCCATGACGCGGGAACGCGATGAATTCATCTCCCTCGCGGATCGTGTGGCCTTTGCCCGTACGCGCGATGCGGCGCTGTTGATCTCGCTCCACGCCGATTCCGCCCCCGGTGCCAAGGGGGCGAGTGTCTATACCCTGGCCGAGACCGCGAGCGACCCGCTATCCGAAGCCCTCGCGCAGCGTGAAAACAATGCCGATCTGGCGGGCGGGCTCAGCCTGCCCTCTGTCCCGCCGGAGGTGCAGGCCATCCTGCTCAGCCTGATGCGCCTGGAAACGCGCGGGGATTCCAACCGCTTCGCCCGTGTAGCGGTGCGGGAATTGACCCGCGCCGTGCCCGTGCTGCCGAAGCCCCGGCGCGAAGCAGGCTTCATTGTGCTGAAGGCGCCGGAAGTGCCATCGGCCCTGGTGGAGATGGGCTTCCTTTCCGATCCAGGGGATGAGGCAGCGCTGCGCAAACCCGAACACCGCGCGCTGATCGCCGCCAGCCTGGCGCGTGCGGTGGAAGCATGGCTGCCTTCCGCCCCGCGCGTGGCGCCCGGGTAAAAAACACCGGCCATGCAGTCGCGTTCTGGCGCGGGGCAGTGTAACAAGCGCCACGATGTCAACACCGGATTTGCGCGCCGATCAACCGCTTGACCCTCAGCGCGCCACGCCTGAGGCGCCGCCGCCGCGCGCTGAGCCCCCACCCAAGCCCAAAAAGCAAAAACGCCGCCGGCGCTTCAGCATGCTGCGCTGGATGTTCAGCCTGAGCGCCGCCGTGCTGTTGGCGGGCGGCATCGCGGCCTATGGCGCCTATCAGCATTTCGCGCAGGATTTGCCGGATCATGGCTGGCTTGCGGAATATGAACCCCCGCAAATGAGCCGGATTTACGCCGCCGATAGCCGGTTGATGGCGGAATTGGCACAGGAAAGGCGCATCTTCGTCCCGATCGAAGCCATCCCGCAGCGCGTCCAGCAGGCTTTCATTTCCGCCGAGGATCAGCGCTTCCGCGACCATACCGGCATTGACCCCTTGGGCATTCTGCGCGCCGTGATCCAGGCCGCTGAGCAATATGGCAGCGGACGACGCATGAGCGGCGCTTCCACCATCACCCAGCAGGTTGCCAAAAATATGCTGGTGGGTGCGGATAGGTCCTTCACCCGCAAGGCGCGGGAGGCGATTCTGGCGCTGCGCATGGAAAAGGCGCTGAGCAAGGATCGCATCCTTGAGCTTTATTTGAATGAAATCTTCCTGGGTCAGCAGGCCTATGGCGTGGCCGCCGCCGCGCAGGTTTATTTCAACAAAAGCCTGGATGAATTGACGGTGGCCGAGGTTGCCTATCTGGCCGCCCTGCCCAAGGCGCCGAATAATTATCACCCCATCCGCCGCGCGGAAGCGGCCAAGGCCAGGCGCGATTGGGTGATTGAACGCATGTTGGAAGACCGCGCGATCACCGCGGAAGAAGCCCGTGCGGCGCGTGCCGAACCTCTACTGGCGCGGCCCACGCGTCGGCCGGATCAACTGCAGGTTGGCCAGCATTTCACGGAAGAAGTGCGCCGCGAATTGATCCAACGCTTCGGCGTGGAACAAACCACCATGGGTGGTCTGGTGGTGCGCACCAGCCTTGACCCCACCATCCAGGCAGCTGCCGAACGTTCCTTGCGCGAAGGGCTGATGAGCTATGACCGCCGGCGCGGCGGCTGGCGCGGCCCGGTGGCACGGATTTCCGCGGCCACCACAGAATGGATGCCGGCGCTGGCCGACACACCGCGCCCACCCGGCGCCTTGCCCGAATGGCGCCTGGCCGTGGTGCTGGACGTCAGGCCACAGGAAGCCCGGCTTGCCTGGCTGGAACGGCGCGACCCGCGCCGCCCGGCGGAACCGCAACAGGGCACGCTTTACCTGGAAGAATTGCGCCCCTGGGCGCGGCCCGTCTTGCCCGATGGGCGGCTGGGGCCTGAACCGCGCCGCGTGGCCGATGTGCTGAACCCTGGCGATGTGGTGCTGGTGGAAAACCTGCCCGCCGAAGCCGCACAGCGCAATCGCCCGGCGCGGCCAGAACGCCTCGCACTCAGACAGATTCCCCTGGCCGAAGGTGCGGTGGTCGCGCTTGATCCGCAAACCGGGCGTGTGATGGCTATGGTGGGCGGCTGGGCGCTCGAAAAATCCTGGTTCAATCGCGCAACCCAGGCGCAGCGCCAGCCGGGGTCTTCCTTCAAGCCGTTTGTCTATATCGCCGCGCTTGAAAAAGGCATTCCGCCCAATCAGGAAATCCCCGATGAGCCTGTGGAAATCATGACCCCACAGGGCTTGTGGCGCCCGCAAAACTACAATGCCAATACCTATAATGGCTGGGTGACGATGCGTCGCGCCATGGAACGCAGCCTTAATCTGGTGACGGTGCGGCTGGCGGATCATGTTGGCATGGCGGCGGTTTCCGATGCGGCGCGGCGCTTTGGCGTGATTGACAATATGCCGCGCTATTTGGCGATGTCGCTTGGCGCCGGGGAGACCACGGTGCTGCGCATGGCGGCGGCCTACGGCGCCTTTGCCAATGGCGGCTACCGCGTGACGCCGAGCCTGATTGATTCCGTGCAGGACAGGCGCGGGGGCGTGATATGGCGCGCTGATCAACGCGCCTGCGCCGCGTGTGGTTCTGGCCCCGAAGCCGGGCCGCCGCGCCTTGAAGCGGGCGAAAGGCAGCGCGCGACAGACCCGATTTCGGCCTATCAGATGGTGAGCATTCTGGAAGGCGTGGTTGCGCGCGGCACGGCGGCCAATGCCATCGGTTCACGCCTTGGCCGCCCGGTGGCCGGCAAGACCGGCACCACGGATGACTACAAGGATAATTGGTTTGTCGGCTTCACGCCTGACCTCGTTGTCGCGGTTTGGGTCGGCTTTGATGATCCGCGCAGCCTTGGCAATAACGAAACCGGCGGTGGCAATGCCGCGCCGATTTTCCGCGAGGTAGCAGGTGCGGCGCTTTCCGGCAGCCCGCCCGTGCCCTTCCGTCGCCCATCCGGCATTACGCTGATGCGCGTGGCGGTTGGCAATGGCAGCATCATGGAACCCTTCCGCCCCGGCACAGAAAATGGCACGCAGCGTTGGCGTGATGAATTCATCAGCGAACGCGCGGATGGTTCCAGCTCACCCGGCGCGGCGGGGGCCAACCGCCTCGACAGGGACCTCGGCGGGCTCTATTAGCCCCGCATCATGCGCGCTGACGCCCAATCCCTGCACGAGCAGATCACCGCATCGGTGGCCCTGCTGAGGAGGCATCTTTGACTGGGATGCCTCTGTCCGTCGTCTCGAAGAATTGAATGCGCGGGTCGAAGACCCGACGCTTTGGAACAATGCTGACGAAGCCGGGCGCGTCATGCGCGAGCGCGGGCGGCTTTCGGAACAGATTGATGGCGTGAAGCGCCTGGAACGCGATGTTGAAGATGCACTCGGCCTGATTGAATTGGCCGAAGCGGAAGGCGATGCCGATACCGCCAATGCAGCGACAGCGGATTTGGTGCGCCTGGCCGCTGAAGCGAAGAAACGCGAGATTGAAAGCCTGCTTTCCGGCGAAGCGGATGCCAATGACGCGTTTTTGGAAGTCAATTCCGGCAGCGGCGGCACGGAAGCCCAGGATTGGGCGGAAATGCTGCTGCGCATGTATTCGCGCTGGGCGGAACAGCATGGCTATAAGGTGGTGCTGACGGAAGAAAGTGCCGGCGAACAGGCGGGGCTGAAATCCGCGACAATTCAAATCAGCGGCCCCAATGCCTATGGCTGGCTCAAGACCGAAAGCGGCGTGCATCGCTTGGTGCGCATCAGCCCGTTTGATTCCGCGGCGCGCCGGCACACCAGCTTTGCTTCCGTCTACGTCTATCCGGTGGTGGATGATAAGATCGAGATCGAGGTCAATCCGGCAGACCTCAAGACCGATACCTTCCGCGCGTCCGGCGCTGGCGGGCAGCATGTGAACAAGACCGAATCCGGCGTGCGCTTCACCCATATCCCGACCGGGATTGTGGTGGCGTCCACCCAGGATCGCAGCCAGCACCGCAACCGCGCCATTGCCATGGGCATGTTGAAGGCGCGCTTGTATGAATTGGAACTCTCCAAGCGCGAAGCCGTGAATGCCGCGACCGAGGCCGGCAAGACCGATATCGGCTGGGGGCACCAGATCCGGAGTTATGTCTTGCAGCCCTATCAGATGGTGAAGGATTTGCGCACCGGCGTCGAAAAGGGCAATCCGGCGGCGGTGCTGGACGGCGAATTGGATGATTTCCTGGCCGCGTCGCTTGCTTCCCGCGTCGGCGCGACACGCAGCGAAGCCAGCGCCAAGGCGCAGTAGCGAGATGTTTCGCAGCGCGGCTGATCCGGGTTAGGTTCCCCAGCCGTGCTTGCCTTCCTCGCCCTTTGCCTGCCGATTTTCGCGGTGGTGGCTTTTGGCTTCGCCGCCGCGAAGCGCAAATGGATGCCGCCCACCGCGATGGAAGCGATTGGGCTTTTCAGCTTCAACGTCGCTTTGCCGGCGATGTTGTTCAAGCTGATGGCAGCCCAGCCTTTGCGCGAAAGCTTCGATGCCACTTATTTCACGGGCTATCTGGGCGCCTGTCTTGCCATCTTCGCCGGCGCAATGCTGATCGGGCGCATCGCGCGCGGCAATATCCGTATCGGTTCCGCCTTTGGCGCCGCTGCTGCCATGGGCAATGTCGGCTATCTGGCGCCGCCGCTAATGCTGCCCATGCTGGGGCCGCGCATCGCGGGGCCGGTTGCCATGGCGATTGTGGCCGAAGTGGCGGTGATCATCGCGCTTGGGTCCATGCTGATGGCGCCCTCCGCGAAGGGTGAGGGCCTGAAAGCCGTGATGGCGGGCTTGCGCGGCCTGTTGCGGAACCCGGTGATCCTTTCCATCGCGCTTGGCGCGCTTTCCGCTGGGCTTGAATTGCCCATCCCGGCGCCGATTGAACGCTTCCTGTCCTTCCTGGGTAATGCTGCCGGGCCGACAGCGCTATTTGCGCTTGGCGGCACACTCGCGCGGTTGAAGATAGGCGGGCAGCTTTTCGCGGTCGCTTTCGGCATTACGGCGGCAAAGCTGTTCATCTACCCGGCGCTGGTCTGGTTCGTGCTGGGAAGCTGGCTGGCGCTTGATCCCTTTTGGGTGATTTGCGGCGTGCTGCTGGCGGCGATGCCAACCGCGACCAATGCTTATCTGCTGGCGCAACGCCAGGGTGTTGGCGCGGAAGAAGCCTCCGCCGCCGTGCTGTTCACCACCATTATCGCCGCTATCGCCTTCCCGGCGACGGCTTGGCTGCTGGATGTGCCAGTGCCCTAATCCCTGTCACGCTTGGCGCGCAGGCTGCTTGGTCATAGACTCGGTTTTTCTCATTGCAACGGAGTAAACGCCCATCATGTCGAGTGCCGCTGAAAGCGCGCCAAGCTGGCATGGCATCGTCCGCCAAGCGCTCAAGGACAATAATGTTCGGCTCGTTACCTATGTGCCGGATAATGTGCTGCGCCCCCTGATCGAAGGCTGCCACGCCGATCCCTATTTCACCACCTTCGCCGCGGCGCGAGAGGAAGAAGCCATCGGCATTGTCGCCGGTGCCACCATGGCCGGCATGCGCGGCATTGTGCTGATGCAGACCTCGGGCTTCGCAACACTGCCCAATGTTCTCGCTTCCCTTGTTGTTGCCGGCCAAATCCCCGTGCTGATGATGGTGAGCGAACGCGGCACTTTGGGTGAATTCAATCCCGGCCAGGCGATTGTCTGCCGCACCATGCGCCCGATCCTGGACAGCATGGGGATTGAACACCACACCATGTCCAGGCTGGATGAAGCCGCCTTCATCGCGGGCCGCACCATGCGCCAGGCTTTTGCCACGCGCTGGCCGGCCTGCCTGATCCTTTCACCGCTGCTGACCGGGGGGCGCTGATCATGGAAGATCGTCGCAATACGCAGGTGATGAACCGCGCCGCGCTGACCAAGCGCGTGGTGGGCA
>JBIIIE010000347.1:0-3427 GCA_044235135.1 Roseomonas sp.
GCTGTCAGAGGCTTCGTTCAGGAAGCAGGAAATCGGCAAGCCGCGAGTCGTGCCGCCATTGGACAGCACGGGTGTGGCCGGCATGAACCAAAGCCGCGAGATATAGTCATAAATCCGCTGCGCATGTGCCGCATCATCGCCATAAGCGGATGCGACCCGAGCGAACAAATCCTGATAGGATTCGCCCGGCAGCAAATAACGATCATCTAGTGTGGCCTTGCCGAAATCGGTCAGCAGCGCATCGCGTGCGCGATCAATGCGAACCTGGCCATGGCCTTCAAGCTGAATTGCGTCAAACACGGATAACCCCCTGAGAACTTCCCCCGAGACCGGATCATGCCCCAAGTTACAGTCTGACTACAAGATGTAGTCTTGCCACACTCGCAATACCACTAGATGCGGTGCGTGATTCTGGGCTTGCAAAAGCCAGGGCAATTGGGGCAGCGCGGATTTGTTCCCGTTTCGCCCCCATGCGCTTCCCTTCCTGGTGGGGCAGCCGCGACCTTGCTGCCATTTGGAAGGCAGCCAAAGAAATGACGAAAGAACAGTAAGTTATCCAAGGAAGCAGCCTCCCTCGGCCAAAATCATCCCCGCCTTGAGCCAGCGCGCTGCCCCGGTGGCGCGGCCATGCTTACGCGCTTCGCGGGTTTGGCACCAAGGCGGCACAAGCCACCCTATCGCTTCACCCTGCCCGGTCGGCTGAGCGCCACCACCGCCTCCAACTGGCTGGACCAAAGAAATTGATCAATCGGCGTGGCGGCAGTGAGCCGCCAGCCCTGATCAGCGAAAAGGCGCAAATCCCGCGCCAGCGCCTGCGGGTTGCAGGAAACGTAGGTCACCGTCGGCACGGCGGAACGCGCCAGCAAGGCCGCCTGTTCTTCGGCCCCGGCAAAGGGCGGGTCCAGCACCACGGCGGCGAAGGGCGCCAATTCCGCGACTGTCAGGGGCTGGCGCGCCAAATCCCGCCGCGTCGCGGCCAAGGGCAGCCCGGCCTTGGCGGCGGCATTGGCGAGTGCCGCCACCGCTGCCCCATCCGATTCGAAGGCCGCCACCCGGCCCCGCCGCGCCAAGGCCAGGCTGAGCGTGCCATAGCCGGCATGAAGATCTGCAATCCGCCCCCGCCCGGCCAGCTTGGCCGGCAGGGCCGCCAACATGGCAGCGATGATGGCCCCTTCGCCATCTGGGCTCGCTTGCAAAAAGGCGCCGGGGGCGGGAGTGACCGCAACGCCACTCAGCGTGATGGCAACAGGTCCAAGCTGGGCCGCGACCTCAGCGGGGCCATTGCCGTGCGCCCAGGCGATTCGCGGCAGCCCTTGGGCGGCGGCAAAGGCGGCGAGCATCGCCCGCCCGGCGGCATCCAGCGTGCCATCCGTGCGCAGCAGCAAATCCGGCCCGGTATCCAGCAGGTTCAGCACCGCCGACCCATCGCGCTTCAGCGCGGGCAGGCGCGGCAGCAAATCCCGCAGCGGCTTCAGCAGCGCGACCAGGCGCGGATGCAGCACCGGGCAGACGGCGATATCCAGAATGGCCGCATTGCCTGCGGCGTGAAACCCTAGCCTCAGCCCATCCGTCCCGCGCCGGATGGCGAAATCAGCGCGGCGTCGCGCACCGGGGGGTGTGGTGATGGTCTCGGCAATGGGGGCCTCGGCAAAGCCGCCACGCGCAAGCGCCACACGCAGCTTGTCGCGCTTCCAGGCCGCTTGCGGCGCCGGCGCCCAATGCTGGAGCGTGCAGCCGCCGCAGCCTTCCAGAAAATGCACGCAAGCCGGCGCGATGCGGTCCGCACTAGGGGTGAGGATGTCCTGAATGGCCGCCAGCGCCCCGTCACCGCGCTTGCCCGTGATAGTGACATTCAGCCTTTCGCCCGGAAGCCCCTGCGGCACATAGATCGGGCCGGGGGCGATACCATCGCCGCCCGCGCCCATACGCTCAATCAGAACTTCCACGACAGGAGCTTCGGCGTGATCAGCCGAAGGCGTTCAACCCGGTCTGCGCCCGGCCCAGGATCAACGCATGCACATCATGCGTGCCTTCATAGGTATTGACCGTCTCAAGGTTCATCACGTGACGGATCACATGGTATTCATCCACAATGCCATTGCCGCCATGCATGTCGCGCGCGACGCGGGCAATATCCAAAGCCTTGCCGCAATTATTGCGCTTGACCAGGCTGATCATCTCAGGCGCGGCCTTGTGTTCATCGAACAAGCGCCCCACGCGCAGCACCGCATGCAGGCCAAGCGTGATTTCGGTCTGCATATCCGCCAGCTTCTTCTGCACCAATTGTGTCGCCGCCAGCGGCTTGCCGAACATGATGCGGTTCAGCGTGTAATCCCGCGCCGCATGCCAGCAGAATTCCGCCGCGCCCATCGCACCCCAGGCAATGCCATAACGCGCACGATTGAGGCAGGAGAAGGGACCCGCCAAGGACCGCACACCCGGCAGGCGGTTTTCTTCCGGCACAAACACCTCATCCATCATGATCATGCCGGTGACGGAAGCGCGCAGGCTGAACTTGCCTTCGATTTTCGGCGTGGTGAGGCCCTTCATGCCGCGATCCAGCAAAAAGCCGCGCAGAATGCCTTCATCATCCTTCGCCCAAACCAGGCAGACATCGGCGATGGGTGAATTGGAAATCCAGGTCTTCGACCCGGAAAGCTTCCAGCCGCCATCCACCTTGGTCGCGCGCGTGCGCATGGAATTGGGATCAGACCCTGCATCGGGCTCCGTCAGGCCAAAGCAGCCCACCCATTCACCGGTGCGGAGCTTCGGCAGGTATTTCTGCTTTTGCTCTTCGGACCCATAGGCATGGATCGGAAACATCACCAATGACGACTGCACACTGAAAGCGCTGCGATAGCCGGAATCAACACGCTCCACTTCCCGCGCCATCAGCCCATAGGCAACATAGGAAACACCGGCGCAGCCATAGCCATCCAATGTCGCACCCAGGAAACCCATTTCGCCGAATTCATTCATGATTTCGCGGTCGAAACGCTCATGCCGATTGGCTTCCAGCACGCGCGGCATCAGGCGTTCCTGGCAGAATTGCCGGGCGCTGTCGCGGATCATGCGTTCTTCTTCCGTCAGCGCTTCTTCAAGCAGCAGCGGATCTTCCCAGGTGAAGGGCGCGATGGCGGTCTTCTTCGGTGGCGTCACGACATTCATGCTTCTATCCTCAACTCAGGCTCTGTTCTGCGAGATGAAACAGGTTTTGCTGGTGCGTCAGGCGGCGTCAACCTCGGGCGCGGGCTCCTGCGCGGCCGGCGCTGCGGCGCGGCGCGGGCGCGGGATCGGGATCAGCATGAAGGCCGGCACCAGATCGCCAAAACCCTGCACGGGCGGGCCAAGATCATCGCGCCGGTCGCGGTTGCGATAATCGCGATCCTGACGCGGCGCTTCGCGATCCCTGGGCGGCAGGTCACGC
>JBIIIE010000349.1:0-3388 GCA_044235135.1 Roseomonas sp.
CCTTGCGGCTCAGCAAGCAGCGTCAGGCTTGAGCGAAGCTGAAACGCTGGAGCAGTTTCTTGCCATTCGTCAACCATCCGGGCGCTTGATATCGCCTGACAAGATTGGTGCGCTTGCGGCGTTTCTCTGTTCGGAAGATGCAAGCGACATGACCGGCGCGCCCATTCCGATTGATGGCGGGTGGCTAGCTGGAAGTTAGAAGCCTGTTTATGCGTTCGCTTTGCGCAACAAGCATTAGTCGGCAGCGAGCGCAGAACCGATTGACGATCACACTGCCGGCGAGGGCATGAAGGCGATAAGCTTTAACGTACCGGAACAGGTGGCGGCAGGGCAGGTGCCGGCGTGGTCGGCGCCGCAGGAACAGCTGCCGTTTCTGGCTTTTCGGCTGCGATGTTCTCACCCTGTCGCGCGGTCCATTGACCCGCGCTTTCCAATTGGCGGCCGGTCCAGTTCATGGCGCGCCCAAAGGCTGAGGTGGTTTCCTCTGCCGCCTTGCTGACGGCGGCGCCGGCGCGTTCGGAAAGGCTAGGTTCCGCCGCTGCGGGCGCGGCATTCGGCGTTGCGGCGATGGGCGGGGTGGTAGGCGCAGCGGGCACGGGCGCGACAGGTGGCGGCAAGCTTTGCGCCAGGGCGGGGCTCAGGAGCGTCGCAGAGAGGACCAATATCAGACGGATCATGGCCTTACCTTTCTTGCAAAATATGAGTTATGCCGTGTTATGATGTCATAAGGTATGACCGAAAGTCCAATCAGCGCAACACCAGCATCACCCAAAAGGGCAGCGTGAGGATGGAAGCGATATGCTCGGTGGTTGTGATCGCGGCCATTAGCTTGGCATCACCCCCCATGGCGCGTGCCATAACATAAGAAGTGGCGGCGGTGGGTAAGGCCATAAAGATCACCGCCGCCGCCAGCGGCAAGGGCGGCAGCTCAGCGAATGTGCCCAAGCCATAGGTGATGGCAGGCATGCCCACCAATTTCAAGACGCCCGTCAGCGCCTGGGTTGGGACACGATCGGTGAAGCTTTCCCAGGACAGCGCCGCGCCAACACATAATAGGCCAAGTGCGACCGATGCGCGGCCAAGCGCTTGAATGGTGGGCTTTATGCCTGGCGGAAAGCCGCCAAGGGCTGCGATGGTGAAGCCCAGAATACAGGCAATGATCAGCGGGTTCAGGATCAATTGCCGCAGGATCACCAAGGGCTTGGGCCTGCCCCGGCTGCCATCCATGGCAAAGGCCAGCGTTGTGACACCTTGCACAAAGGGCACGATGATGCCGGTGGCCACCGCGCCGAAGCTGATGCCCTCGGCGCCGAAAATCGCGCCCACAATCGCAAAGCCCATCAGGTTGTTGAAGCGAATGCCGCCTTGCAGGATAGAGGTCATGGCCGCATGCCCATGCCCCATGAAGCGCGCGATCAGCACGGAAATCAGCGTGCCAATGGCAAGCGCCCCCCAAATGGTGAAGGCCATGGCGCCAAGCGGCAGGCTGGCGGGATCAAGTGCCGCCAAGGCGGAAAGGATCAGGCTTGGCAACAGCACCCAATAGATCAGCTTTTCCATGCCGGCCCAAACCGCATCCAAGGGCAGCAGGATGCGGCGCAGCAGCGCCCCAAGACCAAGCAGCGCGAAGGCGGGCACAAAGGCATCAAGCCACAGGTCCATGGTGACCGCTCAGCCCCCGCCGCCGGGGGCGGTCCAGGGCGGCGGATTGGGTGCGCGCGCAATCGCCCCCATGCAGGCCGATTCTGTCAGGCGCCGCGCGCCAGAGGCCCGCGCTGCCGCATGGGCCAAAACAAGGCGAGAGGCGTCGGGATAGAAAACGAGATCCAACCGGCAATCCGGCGCCTGATAAAGCCAGATCTCTGCCTCACCCTCCCGGCGCCGCAAGGCGGGTTCGCCAAGGGCGGAGATCACCGCCTCCGGCTCTCGCCCCTGCAAGGCGGCGGCGGCGGCGGGTGGGCTGGTGCCCTCGCGCCGTGGGACGCTGGCGCTGCGGGCTGGGGGCGGCAATGGCGCGGGTCGCGCGGTTTGCGGGGCTTCTGGTGCGGATGGCAGACCAAGGGCAGCCAGGCTTGCCCTGGTGTCACGCAAGGCCTGCTCAAGCCCAAGTGTCGCGCCGCCGGCTTCGGATTTCCGGCAAGCAGGCGTGAGCAATAGCGCCGCCAAAGCAAGGCTGGCGGCGCCAAGATGAACACTCCGCGGCGGCATAAAGCGCCGCAGAGATGGGATGACCGGCCTTGGCCCCTGGCGCACGCGGCGCCGGATCAGGAATCGGAGGACTCAACCACGCGGACAGGCGGTGCCACCGGCATGGAAGGGCTGGCCGGCGCTTCGGTGATCATTTCCATGCGCCCCGTCAGTTGGCCGCCATCTTCCACGGAAAGGCGACGGGCCCGCGCCACGCCAAGCACACGGCCCGTGGCGCGGATGATCAGGCTGCCGGTTGCGGTCAGCGTGCCGTCAAAGACGCCGGCGATATCGGCATCTTCCACCTGCACTTCACCCTTGAAGACGCCGGAATGGCTGATCGCCAATTCCTGGCACTGCAACAACTGGCTTTCCATGGTGCCTTCAATGATGATGCGCTCGGCCTCCGTCACGCTGCCTTGGATGCTGATGCCCTTGCCCAATTGCAGGACGCGCTTTTCACCAGCTTCGGCCCGCCCGGTGGGGCGTCCGGCGGTGGAGGAAGCAGGGCGCGCGGCGGGGGATGGCGCGATGGTGGGCTTCGCGGATGTGGCGGCCGCGCTGGCTGCCGGCGGTACCACCGCCGCCGCAGGCCGGAAGGGCGGCACCGCCAGATCAGGATCGCGCGCTGTCGGCACGCTGGTGGGTTCCGGTGCTGGCGGAGTCGTGGCTTCATCCTTGCGACGGAAAAGCGACATTTTGGCCCCCTTGGTGATTCGTGTTGCTGATGCCTTCGGCTAGCATGCGACTCCGCCGTGCCACAACGGGCGAAAACAGGTTATCCCCCGCTTTCTGGTGATGCACTCGGAAATTTATCGAAGCCAGCCAAGCCGCGGATCAGCAAATGCGCAGCCGTCGCAATGCCAATGATCGGCACCAGCAAATTCATCACCGGCACCATCGCCATCAGGGCCAATACGATGCCAAGCATCCAACCCTGCCAGCGCAGCCGCTGCCAGGCGATGCGCGAATGGGCGAGGTTCATGCGCCTGAGCGCCACTTCCCTAAGCAACCCTGCGCCAAGCCCATGGGCTGCAATCAGCAACGCCAGCAGCGCGCCAAAAATGGGGATGAAGAACAGCGGCAATAGCAGCACTTGCAGCGCAAGCAATTTCACCCCGAACCAAAGCCCATGCCCCAACTGCGCCAGCGCCGAGGCGCCCGATGGCGAAGGCAGGTCAGGGTAATGGCGCCGTTCCAC
>JBIIIE010000054.1:0-11957 GCA_044235135.1 Roseomonas sp.
TTCAAGGTTTCCATCGCACCTTCCATCCGGCGCGTCAGATCCTGTTTGAGGGCTTTAACGTCGGTCGGCATGTTGCCTTTCCCCCTGGGCTTATGGCGCCTGTTCCACCACGGTGGTGAATTTGCCTTCGCCCTTCATGACGGCGGTGAAGGCGCCTCGTTCATGGATATTGAAAACGATGATGGGCAGCTTGTTTTCGCGCGCAAGGCTGATTGCCGCCGCATCCATCACGGCCAAGTCCCGCGCCAGCATATCAAGATAGGTCAAGGTTTTGTATCGTTCCGCATTGGGCTTCTTCCGCGGATCGGCGGAATAGACGCCATCCACCTGCGTGCCCTTGAACAGCGCATCGCAGGACATCTCGGCCGCGCGCAAGGCGGCTGCCGTATCGGTGGTGAAAAACGGATTTCCCGTGCCGGCAGCGAAAATCACCACGCGGCCCTTTTCCATGTGACGTTCCGCACGGCGGCGGATGAAGGGCTCACAAAGGCTCGCCATCGGGATCGCGCTTTGCACCCGCGTCTGTACGCCGATTTTCTCAAGCGCATTCTGCATGGCAAGCGCATTCATCACGGTCGCCAGCATGCCGATGCTATCCGCCTGGGCGCGGTCCATGCCGGAAGCGGCGCCGGAAATGCCGCGAAAGATATTGCCGCCCCCGATCACCAGGCAGACCTGCACGCCAAGATCCACCACGCCACGCACATCTTCCGCAATCCGCCGGCAGGTGGCGTTATCGAGGCCGTAATCCCGATCCCCCATCAGGGCCTCACCGGAGACCTTGAGCATGACGCGCTTATAGGCCGGATTCTGGCTCATGGGGGATGGGTCTCGACTCGGGTTCAGGTTGCGGGCGCCACCATAAAGTCATGCCCGCGAAGGCGGCAATAAGGCAGAAGGGGGGCGCCAAGGCTCCCCCCCTTAAACAGATCAGGCCTTGCCGGCGGCAGCGGCCACTTCGGCGGCGAAATCGCCCTGCTGCTTTTCAATGCCTTCGCCCAGATGGAAGCGGGCAAAACCGGCCAGCTTCACGCCCGCCTTCTTCACCACTTCCTTCACGCGGCTTTCGCCATCATGCACCCAAACCTGTTCCAGCAGCACCACTTCTTCGTAGTATTTGCGGATGCGGCCTTCGACCATTTTTTCAATGATCGCCTCAGGCTTGCCGGAAGCCCGCGCCTGATCGGCGAGCACATCGCGTTCGCGGGCGAGGGAGGATGGGTCAACGGCGGAGATATCGACTGCCTCAGGGCGCGCGGCGGCCACATGCATGCCAATCTGCCGGCCAAGCGTTTCCATGACCGCCTGTTCGGAAGCGCCTTCCAGCGCCACCAACACGCCAATCTTGCCAAGCCCGGGCTTCACGGCGGAATGCATATAGGTCGCAACCGTGCCTTCCGCGACCTGGAAGCGCTTGGCGCGGCGGATGGACATATTCTCCCCAATCGTCGCGATCAGGGAGGTGAGCTGATCCGCCACTGTCTTGCGCACCGTGGTTTCTTCAACCAGGTCAACCGCGCCCGGCCAGGTGGCATTCTTCAGCGCTTCGATATCGTCGCCCACCGTCAGCACCAATTCAGCAACCGTTTCCACGAAATGCTGGAAGGTTTCATTGCGCGCGACGAAATCCGTCTCGGCATTCACTTCCACCATGGCGGCAACACCGGGGGCCGAGGCCACACCCACCAGCCCTTCCGCGGCGACGCGGCCGGACTTCTTGGCAGCCGCCGAAAGGCCCTTCTTGCGCAGCCAATCAATCGCGGCTTCCATATCGCCGCCATTTTCGACCAGCGCCTTCTTGCAATCCATCATGCCCGCGCCGGTGCGTTCGCGCAGATCGCGCACCATACCCGCCGTAATTTCAGCCATTGTTCATCCCCATTTGCTGGATGAGTGAAAGAAAAGGGGCCACCCAAAGGCGGCCCCGAAAGGATCAGGCCTGGGCCGGCGCTTCGGCGCCTTCAACCGGCGCCACGGCTTCTGCTTCCGGCAGGGCTTCTTCCGGCAATTCCTCAACCGCGCCAAGGTCAACACCAGAAGCCTGCATTTCCGCCGAAATGCCATCCAGCACCGCGCCCGCGATCATGTCACAGTAAAGCGTGATGGCTCGGATCGCGTCATCATTGCCGGGGATCGGGAAGGTCACGCCCGCCGGATCGGCATTGGAATCAACCACCGCAATCACTGGAATGCCAAGCTTATTGGCTTCCTCAATCGCGAGCTTTTCCTTGATGGTGTCAATGACAAAGATGATATCGGGCAGGCCGCCCATTTCCTTGATGCCACCAAGCGCGCGATCAAGCTTTTCCTTCTCACGCGACAGCATCAGCACTTCTTTCTTGGTCAGGCCCGCCGTGTCGCCTGAGAGGCGTTCATCCATCTGGCGCAGGCGCTTGATGGAACCGGTGATGGTCTTCCAATTGGTGAGCATGCCGCCAAGCCAGCGGTGGTTCACATAATACTGGCCGCAACGCGTTGCGGCTTCCGCCACGTAATCGGCAGCCGCCTTCTTGGTGCCAACGAACAGCACGCGCCCGCCACCAGCGACGGTATCACGCACCGCGCGCAAGGCGCGGTCCATCATCGGCACGGTCTGTTGCAGATCCAGGATATGCACCTGGTTGCGCACACCGAAGATGTAGGGCGCCATGCGGGGATTCCAGCGGCGCGTATGGTGGCCAAAATGCACCCCAGCTTCGAGCAGGGAACGCAGAGAAACGACGGGCATCGCCATGAGCGATTTCCTTCCATGTTGGTCCGGTTGAGCCTCCGCGGCGCCTTCCCCGGTGAAGGGGACCGGACCCTGCCTGATCAGGAAGGGTGCGCCGCGTGCGGATTACCCCCGGGGAAAACCCCCGGAAGCGGCGCTTCATTGGCCCAAATACCGCCCCAGGGCAAGGGGGTGCTCCCCGCCTTAGCTGCCGACCTTCAAGGTAGAGGTCAGGCCGCGCAGACACGCCAGGATGGAAAGCGGCGTGATCTTGCCGGTGCGGGGGTTTTCCTCGGACGGCACGTTTTCAATGGTCATGGTGAGCCTGACGGTAGAGGCCTCCACCCGGATGGTGTGGGTGTTCCGGGTCACGGCGGGGTCGGCCCAGATTTCGACCATGGTGCGGTCCGGCCCGATGCCGGCCAAGGCCAAGGCGGCGGCAACATTCACATTGGCCGGGAAGCCCTGCGCGGCATCAAAGGCATTGCCCTTGAAGACGCGGGTCGCGCTGGTGATGGCGCCGACATCAATCTTGTTTTTCTCAAGATAAGGCGCCCCGGCCAGGCCGCGCGGGGGCTTGCGGGTTTCGATGGTCACACTTTCTACATCGCCTTCCGCCGCGGCACGCACGGCATCAAGGCCAAGCAGCGCGCCGGTGGGTACGATGATCCGCGCGCCAGTGGCCCGCGCCCGCTCCACCAGATGCATGCGCGGCAGCAGCGCACCCACGGAAGACGGCACGAAAATCCGCCCGGCTTCGATGGCGGCGGCGGCGATTTCCTCAAACACCGCAGCCGGGGCGGCTTCCACCACAATATCGCAAGCGGCGAGTTCGGTGTTGGAGACGATGCGCGGCGGGTGTTTGAACCCCGCCACATTCGCGTTGGCCTTGGCGCGGTCCCGCGCAGAGGCGGCGGCGAGCTTGAGGCCCGGCACGCCCTTGTCCAGGGCGCGGGCCAAATGCAGCCCAATCGCGCCCAAGCCTGCAATGCCAACCGTCAAATCCTGCGCCATGGGAGCCTCCGTTCAATGAGAGGGCCGGGCCATAAGGCAAAATGACGGTTTGGCAAAGATAGGGATTACTCTTCCTTAAAGCCGTAATCCGGGATGCCCTGTTCATTGCCGTAATATTTGTAGGGCAGGAACTTGCCGGACATGGTGATCTTCACGCGGTCGCCCTTGGGGTTCGCGACACGTTCGAAATCGAAATCGAAATCAATGGCCGACATGATGCCATCGCCGAATTCCTCTTCGATCAGCGCCTTCCAGGCGGGGCCATTCACCATCACCATTTCATAGAAGCGATAGATCAGCGGGTCCGTCGGCGGCATTTGCGTGCCGCGATAGGGCACTTCGTTCAGCATGCGCTGTTCAACTTCCGAAAGGCCAAACAGCTTCGCTGCCTTGGCGGCGAGCGGCTTCACGAGCTTCATCTGCCCGAGCAGCGCGCCCACCACGAGGGTTGGCGACATGCCGCCGATTTCTTCGCAGATATATTTCCAGGTCCAGCCTTTCTCGCGCTTGATGTCGAGGATTTTTTCAGTGAGTTGGGCGCGCGTCATCGCGTTTCTCCAGCTTTGGTTTGGGAAGGATCACTCCGCCGCGAGCGGCGGGGCGGATAGGGCGGGGCTGACTTCCGGCACGGCGCGCGCCGACCAGCCAGCCGGCGGTGCATCGGCCTTGAAGGCACGTGACCGTGCGATCAGGAAATCGAGGATATGATCACGCAGCGCATGATAGCCCGGCATGTGATGCAGATTGGCGCGCGTGCGCGGCTTGGGGAGCGTGTTCACCACAACCTCGGCAATGCGTGCCTCTGGCCCATTGGACATCAACATTATGCGGTCCGCGAGCAAGATTGCCTCATCAACATCATGCGTGATCATGAAGCCGGTTTGCTCAGAATCAGCGACCAAGCGCGCCACTTCATCCTGAAGCGCGCCGCGTGTCAGGGCATCCAAAGCCGAGAAGGGCTCATCCATCAGCAGCATTTTCGGATTGATGGCGAGTGCGCGGGCAATGCCAACGCGCTGCTTCATGCCGCCGGAAAGCTCCGCCGGTTTGCGATCCGCCGCGTGGTCAAGGCCAACACGCTTCAAGGCTTCCCGCGCGGCGGCATCGCAGGCGGCGCGTGACCAACCCTTGTGCCGGCAGGAAAGCGCGAAGGCGACATTGCCGGCGGCGGTCATCCAGGGCATCAGCGCATGGCCCTGAAACACCACGGCGCGATCAAGCGATGGGCCGGAAATGGCCTGCCCATCCACAATCACTGCGCCATCATCCGGCGCTTCAAGCCCGGCCAGAATGTTCAGAATGGTGGTCTTGCCGCAGCCGGAATGACCAACCAGGCAGACAAACTCCCCGCGCGCAATGCCGAACCAGACATCCTGGAAAATCGTGGTCGGCCCATAGCGGCGCGCGACACCTTCAATGGAAACATATTCTGTCATGGGCTTATTCCCGCCAGGCCACGGCACGCGCGCCAAGGCCGAGCAAGCGGTCCAGCGCCAGCCCGACCAGGCCGATCATGAGAATGGCAATCACGATATCGGCGATGGAAAGATTATTCCATTGATTCCAGACCCAATAGCCAATGCCCGTGCCGCCGACCAACATCTCGGCCGCGACAATCACCAGCCAGGCGATACCGATGGAAATGCGCATGCCGGTCACAATCGTGGGTGCTGCGGCGGGCAGGATCACGCGAATGGCGGTGCGCCAACGCCCCGCTTCCAGGGTACGCGCCACATTCAGCCATTCACGCCGCACCGATGCCACACCAAAGGCCGTATTCAGCAGCATGGGCCAGATGGAACAGATGAAGATCACGAAAACAGCCGAAATATTGCTGTCCTTGATGGAATAAAGCGCCAAAGGCATCCAGGCGAGTGGTGAGACCGGGCGCAACACCTGAATGAAGGGATTGAGCGCGGCATTCAGCAAGGGCGACATGCCGATCACAAAACCAAGCGGAATGGCAACTATGGCCGCCAGCCCAAAGCCCGCGCCAACCCGCAGCAGGGAATAGGCGATTTGCACGCCAATCCCCTGATCATTCGGCCCGCGCACATAGAAAGGATCAGCGAGCAATTCGAGCAAGCGCGTAAAAATCGCGCTTGGCCCCGGCATGGGCGTGGTGCCGCCCTGCGCCGCCGCCTGCCCCAGAAGTGCGGCGTATTCAGGGTCAAGCGCTGCGCCACCGCCCCCTGCCTTGGGCATGACGGCAATTTCCCAGGCGCCCAGGAATAGCGCCAGGATCAGCAGGGAAAGCCCGGCTGACCGCCAGAAGGATACGCTTGCAGACATTACGAACGACGAATGGCGAAGCTGCTGAGATATGCTTCGGGCTGGCTGGGGTCGAAATCGCGTCCGAAAATGCGATGCGTGCGTGAAGCACTCGCCGGCACTTGCATGCCAAGTTCGCGCATCGCCTTGGCCGCATCGGTCGCCAGAAACACCTGTTGCGCGACGCCGGCATAATCCACATCGCCGCGGATTTGGCCCCAGCGCTTCATTTGCGTCAGGATCCAGACCGCCATGGAATGCCAGGGGAAGGGATCGAAATTGATCCGATCCGGCACGCGCTGCACGCGGCCAAGCCCATCGGCGAAGGTGCCCGTCAGTACCTGTTCGACAACGGTGGGCGGCTGGTTCAGGTAATTCTGCCCGGCAATGGCTTGGGCCACTTCGCGCCGGTTTTCCGCCTTGGAAGCATGGGCCGTGGCTTCCACAATCGCGCGCATCAAGGCGGCAAAGGTATTGGGCGTTTCAGTGATCATGCCGCGCGGCACAGCGAAGGCGCAGCAGGGGTGACCATCCCAGAATTCCTTGGTCAGCACATGAATAAAGCCAACACCATCAAAAACGGCGCGCTGGTTGAAGGGATCGGGGCCCAGATAGCCATCAATATTATCGGCGCGCAGATTGGCGACCATCTCAGGCGGTGGCACCGAGCGGATTTGGATATCGCGGTCGGGATCGAGACCAGCTTCGGCGACATAGGCGCGCAGCAGATAATTGTGCATCGAAAAATCAAACGGCACGGCGAAGCGGAAGCCCTTCCAATCCTTCGGATCGCGCTTTTCACGATGTTTGTTGGCAAGCGTAATCGCCTGGCCATTGGTGTTTTCAATCGCCGCCACTGCCCAAGGCACCGGCTGCGCCACGCCAACACCAAGCGACATTGCGACCGGCATGGGCGAGAGCATGTGCGAAGCGTCATATTCGCGCGCGATGGATTTGTCGCGGATCACCGCCCAACCTGCGGTGCGGATCACTTCCACATTCAGCCCATTGCGCTGATAGAAGCCCATCGGATGCGCCATGATGATCGGGGTGGCGCAGGTGATGGGAATGAAACCAATCTTGAGGTCGCGCTTTTCCGGCGCCCCGCCGCCCTGCGCCATGGCTTCACGCGCGCGGGCCAGCGGAAACACACTATCCAGCGCGGCAAACAGCGTGCCCGCACCGACCGCATTGATCAAAGCGCGCCGCGTGGCCGCTTGCGGGAAGGCCGCGCGCAGCACCGCTTCCTGCGCAACCTCCCCAAAGGCGCCGGTGCCATCCGCGGGCGCCGCATCACAGGTGAAGCCCGCGCCATGGGTGGCGCCGCAGCCGCAAGGGCCGGCGGCATGGGCAGTGGGGCGGCGATGAAAGGCCATGAAGCATCTCCCGAATCTTCTGAGCGCGGCGCGCTGTCGAAGCGGGGTAGCAAGGCTTGTGCCGCGAATTTGGGCGAAATGGACGGGATAAGGGAGACAGATTGCCGAATTAATGATCAATTTGATTATATTTTATGCAAATACACCCTGCCAAGCCGCTTCCAGGCTTGGCAGGGGTAGTCAAAGACTTTCAAACCACCGGGCTCTTCCCGCCATCCACATTGATGGCCGTGCCGCTGATGAAGCCGCCCTGTTCGCTCGCCAGCAGCAAGGCCAGGGAGGCGAATTCCTCGGCCTTGCCGATGCGCCCAAGCGGCACTGCCTTGCCCTGTTCCGCCTTCCAATCCTCCCAGGAGATATTCCGCTTTTCGGCGGCATGGCGGCGCACCCATTGGTCGCTTTCGATAATGCCGACCAGCATGGCATTCACCAGCACATTATGGGGGGCGAATTCGCTCGCCATCGCCTTGGTCAGCGCCATGCCGGCAGCACGCGAAACGGAAGTGGGCGTGGACCCCGCCAAGGGTGCCTTGGCGCCGATATTCAGCACATTGATGACACGCCCCCATTTGCGATCCCGCATGGCGGGCAGTGCCAGCCGACAGAAGCGGATCGCGGCAAACAGCTTCAGGTCCAGATCATCCTGCCAAAGCGCGTCCGATACTTCCAGGAAGCCGCCGCGCTGGGATGTGCCGGCATTATTGATCAGGATATCCACCTGACCGAGGCCCTTCACCGCCGCCGCATGGGCGGCCTCACAGCCCTCGGCGGTGCGGATATCGGCGGAGATGGCAGCCACCTTGGCGGCAGGGGCAGCAGCGCGGATTTCAGCCTCGGCCTTCGCCAGGCTTTCGGCCCCGCGCGCGACAATCGCGACATGCCCGCCCGATTCAGCAAACATCTTGGCCATGGCAAGCCCAAGGCCCTTGGACCCGCCGGTGATGAGCGCGGCGCGCCCATTCAAGGTGATATTCATGGATTACTCCCCCTATGAAGGCGCCCATCCTGCCGCAAGTAAGGCGAGACGCAAACCGGAAGGGGGGGAAAGCTGGGGCGACCAACGGGACTCGAACCCGTGACATCCAAGACCACAACCTGGCGCTCTACCAACTGAGCTATGGCCGCCACCAACGG
The DNA here is from genome assembly GCA_044235135.1 of Roseomonas sp. Taxonomy (GTDB): domain Bacteria; phylum Pseudomonadota; class Alphaproteobacteria; order Acetobacterales; family Acetobacteraceae; genus Neoroseomonas. The sequence goes on from JBIIIE010000054.1 coordinate 8,506, forward strand.
GGCTGAGATAGGCCCGCCCGCCCGGCGCCGTCAACCGCGCAGCCTTGGGTTGCACGCAACGGGGCGGAAATGACATGGTGAGGCTATGTCCCAAGCTGAACCCGCCCGTTCCCTGGCCCTTCCCATCGCGCTCGTGATCACCTGCGCCGTTTGCGGCGCCATGCTCGCCATGGGCTTGCGCCAATCCTTCGGCCTGTTCCTCGCCCCCATGACGGCGGAACATGGCTGGGCGGCACGGGATTTCGCCTTTGCCATCGGGTTGCAGGTGCTGATCAATGGCATCAGCCAACCCTTCATGGGCCAGCTTGCGGATCGCTTCGGTGGCCGGCGCGTGGTGATGGGCGGCGCCGTGCTTTACTGCATCGGCATTCTGGGCATGGCGCTTTCGGAATCCGTGGTGCCCTTCACCTTCTTCGCCGGCTTCATCATGGGCATGGCGGTCTCCGCCGCCGGGATGCCAACGATCATCGCGAGCCTGACGCGCATGTTGCCGCCGGAAATGCGTGGCCGCGCGACAGGGCTTGGCACGGCGGGGTCCTCTGCCGGGCAATTCCTGGTGGTGCCGCTGGCGGGCTTCGCCATTCAGGGCTTTGGCTGGCAGGGCGCGCTTTTCGCCATGGCCATGGCGGCACTTTTCATGATCCCCTTCGCGTTGCCGCTGGCCGATAAGCAGCCGGCACCCGCGCCTGGTGTGGCGGCGGATAATGAAACCGCGCGTTCCGCCATGGGGCGCGCTTTGCGTGATCCCAGTTTTTGGTATCTGTCATCCGGCAATTTTGTCTGCGGGCTGCATGTTTCCTTCCTGACCGTGCATTTGCCGGGCTTTGTGCATAGCTGCGGCCTGCCGCTTTATGTCGGCGCCGGCGCCATTTCCATGATTGGCCTGTTCAACATCATCGGTTCCTTGGCTGCGGGCGAATTGTCGCAACGCTGGAAGCGGCGCGAATTGCTGGTGGGGATTTTCGCCGCGCGCGCCGTGCTGATGACAGTGTTTTTGCTGTCGGAGAAAACCACCGCGACCGTGCTGGTCTTCTCGGCGCTGATGGGCCTGCTTTGGCTTTCCACCGTGCCGCCAAGCCTTGCGCTTTGCGCGCGCAATTGGGGCTTGCGCTGGCTTGCCACGATTTTCGGCATGGTCTTTGTCAGCCATCAGATTGGCGGTTTCACCGGTGCCTTCCTGGGCGGCATTATTTTTGACCGCACCGGGTCTTACGATCTGATGTGGGTGATCGGCATTTTGGCCGCCGTCTTCGCCGCCGTGATCCATATGCCCATGCGCGATGGGCCGCGTGTGCAAGCGGCCACGGCCTGATTTCATTCGAAAGGTTTTGCCATGCGCCTTGCCCTGATCCATGCGCTGCGCCATTCGCCGCCGCCGATTGAAGAAGCCTTTGCGCGGCTTTGGCCCGGCCAGACATTGATGAACCTGCTGGATGACAGCCTTTCCGCCGATCTGGCGCGGGAGGGCAAGCTTACGCCGCGCATGACGGAACGGTTTTTGACTTTGGCGCGCTATGCCGCCGGCACGGGCGCGGATGGCATATTGTTCACTTGCTCCGCCTTCGGCCCCTGCATTGAAGCCTGTGCGCGGGATTTGGCGCCCATGCCGGTGCTGAAACCGAATGAGGCGATGATCGAAGAAGCCATCACCAAGGGCAAGCGCATCGGGCTTTTGGTGACATTCGCCGGCACAATCCCATCCATGATCCCTGAATTTCCGCCGGGCATTACCGTGGTGCCAAAGCTCGCCGAAGGCGCGCTGGCCGCTTTGGATGCGGGTGATTTCGCGACGCATGACAGGCTGGCCGCTGAAGCGGCGCGCGATCTGGCCGATTGCGATGCGATTGCGCTTGGCCAATTCAGCCTCGCACGCGCCAAGCCGCTGGTGGAACAGGCAACGGGCAAGCCGGTGCTGACCACGCCTGATAGCGCGGTGGTGAAGTTGAAGCGTTTGCTTGGCGGGTAAAGGACTTAAACCGGCAAGCTGGCCTCCGCCAACAAGCCACCTTTTGGCAGGTTCTTCAGCACCACATCGCCGCCATGGCCGCGCAGGATATTGCGCGCGATGGTCAGCCCAAGCCCGGTGCCGCCGGTTTCGCGATTGCGGCTGGCCTCCAGCCGCCGGAAGGGGGTGAATACCGCCTCCAACTCCGCCTCAGGAATGCCGGGACCTTCATCGGCGACGGTCAGGCGCACCAGGCCAGCGCCATTTTGGGACAGCACCAGGCGCGCCGCGCCACCATAATTCAGCGCATTGGCCACCAAATTCGCGATGGCACGTTTCAGCGCGAGTGGCTTGGCGCGGATCACCAATTTTTCCGGCCCCTCATAGCTGATTTTTTCCGCCTGATCAGGATGCGCGTCACTCGCCTCATCCGCCACGGTGCGGCACAGTGCCGCGATATCCATCTGGGTCGCCGGTTCTGTCGCCGCGTCATCGCGCGCAAAGGCAAGGGTCGCGCCGATCATCGCTTCCATCTCATCCAGATCAGCCAGCATTTTGCGGCGCTGTTCATCATCATCCATGAATTCGGCGCGCAGTTTCAGCCGCGTGATGGGCGTGCGGAGATCGTGCCCAATCGCGGCCAGCATTTGCGTGCGATCCGCCACAAAAAGCCTGATGCGCGCAGCCATTTCGTTGAAGGCGCGCGCGGCGGTGGCGACCTCGGTCGGGCCAGCTTCCGGCAAGGGCGGCGCATTCACATCGCGCCCGAGCCGATTTGCCGCCTCCGCCAAAAGCCGCACGGGGCGCATCAGCCGCGCCACCGCCCAAAGGATCAGTAAAACGGCGGCCAGTGTCATGCCGAAAAACGCCGCGAGGAAAGTATCCGAATGCCAAGGCCGTGGCGGCGGCAGGGAAGCGCGGAGATTGAGCCAAGGCCCATCCGGCAGGCGGAGCGAGGCCGCAAACCCTGCCGAGCCCAATTCCGCAATGCGGATTTCGCGCGGGCGCAAGCGCGGTGGGCCGGAAGCGAGCAAATCCAAGCGAAACAGCCTAAGGATATGCGGCGAAACCGGCGGTGCGCCAACACGCACAATCGGCGCCAGATCCAAATCCACCGTCAGCCCTTCGGGCAGATCAAGATCAGCGATAATTTGTGCGCGCCGATCCGGCGTGGAAAGCACCGCCGCGCGCCAGGCACCAAGGCTGCGCCCCGCAATCTCACGCGCCTGCACAAAACGCTGCAAATCCACGCGATCCAGGGCATGGATGGTGAGCCCCGCCGCCTGCACCAGCATGAGTGCGACAATCAGCGCAACGGCAGTACGCCCACCAAGGCTGCCAGGCCACCAGCGTCGCCGCGGGGGCGCAGCGACAGGGGCGACTTCAGCCACGATCCACCGTGGTGGCCAGCACATAGCCGCCGCCACGCACGGTCTTGATCAAAGCGGGGTTGCGGCCATCATCTTCCAGGCGGCGGCGCAGGCGCGATACCGCAACATCAATGGCG
>JBIIIE010000350.1:0-3376 GCA_044235135.1 Roseomonas sp.
GCCAGGCTTCCGTGACATCAGCGATATCAACGCTAAGGCGCTGATCTTCCGGCAATTCCGGGCTATCGGCATGGCGTAGCAGATCAAGCCCCTCCGCCAGCGCCTGCATCATGCCGTATTCAATGCCGTTATGGACCATCTTGACCAAGTGCCCAGCACCGTGATCGCCGCAATGAATCCAACCTTCTTCGATATTTGCGGGTCGTCCTTCACGGCGTGGTGTGGCTGGAATCTCCCCCTTGCCGGGGGCGAGCGCGGTGAAGATCTGCGCCAGCCGCGCGACGGGTCCGGGCTTCCCGCCAATCATCAGACAATAGCCGCGCTTCAGCCCCCAAACCCCGCCCGAGGTGCCGATATCAAGGTAATCAACCCCCTTGGCGCCGAGCGCCTTGGCGCGGCGGATATCATCCTTCCAATGCGTATTGCCGCCATCAATCGCGGTATCACCGGGGGAGAGCAGCCCGCCCAGCTGTTCAAGCGCGTCTTCCGTTGGCGCGCCATGGGGCAGCATGACCCAAACCGCGCGGGGCGGCGTGAGCGCCGCGACCAGCCCGGCCAGATCCGCGACCCCCACCGCGCCTTCGGCGGCAAGGGCGGCCACGGCGGCGGCGTCCTTGTCCCAGACCACGGCGCGATGCCCCGCCTGCATCAGCCGCCGCGCGATATTGCCCCCCATGCGGCCCAGCCCGACAATGCCGATTTCCATGATGTGCGCCCCCTCAGACCAAAGCCGCGCGCACGCGGCCGATAAAACCATCCATCGCCTTGGGATCGGTCCAGCGCAGCACCGCCACAATGCCCGAGCCTGGGTCCACCCAGGTCAGATTGCCCCCGGCGCCGGAGGCGAAGAACGCATCCCGTGCGGCGGAGGGGAAACGCTCCCCGCTCGTGTTCAGCCACCACAGGAAGCCGTAGGAAGGATTGAGCGGAGAAGCTTCGGTGGACCAGTCAAACCATTGCTCAGGCAGGATTTCACTCCCGGCCCAGCGCCCGCGATTGAGCGCCAATAGCCCGATCCGCGCCTGATCCTCGGCATGGATCGCAACCCCGCCGCCCCAATGGGTGCCGCCGGGGACGGATTGCACGCGCCGGCCATTATCAAGCGTCACCCAGGAGGTGCGATAGCCATCCCAGCGCCACTCCTGGCTGCCGCCGATGGGGTTCAGGATGCGTTCAGCGAAAACCTCCGGCAAAGGCCGGCCAAAGCGGCGCAGCAGAGCCAGCGAAAGCCGGTTCACCCGCACGTCATTATATTCCCAATGCGTGCCCGGTGCCTGCAATTGCCGCACGCCCTTCTTTCCCTGGCCTTCGGCGCCGAGATCCCGGCCACGGTCAATGGTGTCTGACTTGCCAAACAGCGTGCCTTCCCATTCCGACATATTCTGCAGCAAATGCCGCCAGGTGATGGGGGCGTTTTGTGGCGTGTCAAAGCCGCCATCCCTGACGGTCTCACCAACCCGCTGATCCAGGTCCGGGATCAGCCCATCGGCCCAGGCAATGCCCGCGAGCATCGAAAGGTAGGATTTCGCGACGCTGAAGGTCTGGCTGACTTCGCGCGTATGGCCCCAGCTTGTGACCAAGGCGCCGTGGCGCGTGATCAGGCCGCCAGGCGCGCCGCGCGGGCTGAGCGGCCCCAGCACCTCATTATCCGGCGGCGCTTCGAAAAAGCCGCGCCCGATATGGCCGGCCAGGTCATAGGGCCAGGGGGTTTCATGCGCGGCGGCGAAATCAACGGCGCTTTGCAGCTTTGCAGCATCGAAGCCGGCTTGGGCTGGGGTGGCGCTGGGCCAGGCGGCCGGGGCGGGGGCAGGGAAGATCATATTGCTCATGCGCCAGACCATGCGGCTTTCCGCGCCACTCTCCAAGGGGGGGCTGCTGGACCGGGCCGCGCCAAAGCGGCATGGTAGGCCGCCCTTGCAGAGAGGAGGCAGCCCCATGGAAAGCGCGATAGAAGCCAAGGCCGGCAATTTGGATGTGATTTCGGACGCAATCTGCCCCTGGTGCTGGATCGGCAAGCGCAATCTGGATGCGGCGCTTGGGATGCTGGCCGAGGAAGGACTTACCTTTAACGTCCGTTTCCGCCCCTTCCAATTGAACCCGGAAATGCCGCCCGAGGGCGTGGATCGGCGGAAATATCGCAGCGCCAAATTCGGCTCCCTGGAAAAATCACAGGAATTGGACCGCCGCGTGGCCGATGCCGGGCGCATTGCCGGGCTTGAATTTCGCCACGATCTGATGGTGCGCACGCCCAATACCTTGGAAGCGCATCGGCTGATCCGGCTGGCCGGTACCGATGGCCGGCAGCGCGAGGTGGCCGAGGCGATCTTCAAGGCCTATTTCCAGGATGGCCTGGATATTGGCGATGCCGAAACCCTCAATGCCCTGGGCGCGGCGGCGGGGATGTCAGCAGAACGCCTGGCCGCCTTCAGCGCCGGCGACGCCGGGCGGCATGAGGTGCTGGCCGAGGATGAGGGCTATCGCCGCGCCGGCATTTCCGGCGTGCCATCCTTTGTGCTGGATCGGCATTTGCTGTTCTCAGGCGCCATGCCGCCGGAGAATATCGCCGATGGGTTGCGCCGGGCGGTCGCCATTTTGCGCGAACGCGCCAAGGAAGCCGCGCAGGCGTAAGGGCTTCAGCCCGCGCCGAGCCAAAGTGCCACTTCCGCCGCACCCCAGGCGAGGGCCAGCAAAAGCGTGAAATCACGCATGGCGCTGCGCGCCTTCTCAATCCCTGCGCGGCGCGCCTGAAAGCGCACACGCACGGGGCGTTGCGGGATAATGAGGGAGGGGTCTTGGTAAAGGGTGCTGCTCATGTGAGGCATAAGAACAAAACAAGAACATTTTGGCAAGTGAAAAATGGCGCTGAGTGTGAGAATTTTTTAACCGATTGTTTTCCGGGTTTTTTTGCTGGTGCGCCGACGCCTTCCCCGACCAGCCACCGCTTTGCCCTCGGCAATGCTTCATGAAACTTGCATATAGTTCGACTTCATACTAAATGGTTTGAGATCGAACAATATGGTTCCGACAATTCCAGAGGCCTTTTGACCCATGCCAATCCAAAGACGCCAAATCCTCACCGCTGCCGGCGCCATGCTCGTCCTGTCGGACGGGATGCTGCGCATGGCGAACGCCCAGCCCGCGCCCGAAGCCGACCCGGCCACGCGCCATGCTGATCCGCGCATCCGTGCCGCCGGGCACGCCATCCGCGCCCCAAACCCGCATAATCGGCAGCCCTGGCTGGTCCAATTGGCGGGTGCTGATCAAGTGTTGATCCGCTGCGACCTGGAACGCCGCCTGCCCGAAACCGACCCCTTTGATCGGCAAATCGTGATCGGCCTTGGCGGTTTCCTTGAGCTTTATCGGATGGCGCTGGCGC
>JBIIIE010000351.1:0-3373 GCA_044235135.1 Roseomonas sp.
GAAGAACGCGCCGCCGAATGGATTGCCCGCGTTGATCTGAAAGGGTTTGAGAAAGCCTATCCGCGCGCACTTTCAGGCGGCATGCGCATGCGGGTTTCCATCGCGCGCGCGCTGGTGACCCGCCCGCGTATTCTGCTGATGGATGAACCCTTCGCGGCCTTGGATGAAATCACGCGCTTTCGGCTGAACAATGATCTGGTGCAGCTTTGGGCGCAGGAACGTTTTACGGTGATTTTCGTGACCCATTCGGTATTTGAAAGCGTCTATCTGGCGGATCGCATTGTGGTGATGGCCCCGCGCCCGGGCCGCATTGCAGAGGAAGTCGCCATCACCGCGCCGATTGGAAGGGGAGAGGAGTTCCGCACCTCACCCGAATATGCCGCGCAATGCCGCACCGTGTCGCTTGCGCTTTCTTCCGCCATGGGAGGTGCCCATGAGTGAGAGCACGGAAACCACACCCGCCGCCGACGGCTTTTTGGAAGGCCCTTGGCTGCGCATTTTGGCGCCGACATTACTGGCGCTGCTGTTCCTGGGTGGGTGGGAGATGATGGTGCGGATGCGTGAAATCCCGCCCTATATCCTGCCGGGGCCGATTGCCATTTGGCAGACGCTGCTGAGCGATTGGGGATCGCTTTCCGTATCGCTGCTGATCACGCTGAAGATCACCTTCATGGCGTTATCGGTGGCGGCGATTCTGGGATTGGCGCTGGCGATCCTGTTTGCGCAATCGCGCATCGTTGAATTGTCGCTCTTTCCCTTTGCAGTGATCCTGCAAGTGACACCCATTGTGGCGATTGCGCCACTGATCATTATTTGGGTGGATGATATCGCGATATCCCTGCTGATTTGTGCATGGATCGTCGCCTTCTTCCCGATCCTGTCGAATACAACGGTTGGCTTGAATTCGGCGGATCATAATTTGAAGGATCTGTTCAAGCTGTATCGTGCGTCGCGTTGGCAGGTGCTGACCAGGCTGCTGCTGCCATCTGCGCTGCCCTATTTCCTGGCAGGTTTGCGGATTTCCGGCGGGCTTGCGCTGATTGGCGCGATTGTTGCGGAGTTTGTCGCCGGCACAGGTGGCAGTGCTTCGGGCTTGGCCTACCGCATTCTGGAAGCGGGGTATCAGTTGCAAATCCCGCGCATGTTCGCGGCCCTTGTGCTGGTTTCCACAACGGGGATCGCGATTTTCCTGGCGCTCAGCCTGCTCACGCATTTGCTCCTGCGCCATTGGCATGAAAGCGCGATGGGGCGGGGGGATCGGCGATGAGCGCTGCCATGGCAAAGACTCGCGCTGCCTTGGCCGGCGCGGGCAGTGATTTCTGGTTGCGTGATGTGCGCTGCCCCGGCGCGCTGCTGGCAGGCGCGCCGGTGCTGCCCTTGGACCGGGACGGCATTGCGCGGTTTGATCTGCGCATTGAACAGGGGCGTATCGCCGCCATTGCGCCGCTTGGCTCCGCGCCGGATGGGGTTTCTTTGGATGGCGGGCAAATCTGGCCCGGCATGATTGATGCGCATACACATCTGGATAAGGGCCATATCTGGCAGCGCGCCGCCAATCCGGATGGCAGTTTCTTCGGTGCGCTCACCACCGTCATGGCGGATCGGGATGTGAATTGGTCTGAAGCCGATATGCGCGCGCGCGCTGAATTTGCCCTGCGCGCGGCTTACGCCCATGGTACGGTTGCGCTGCGCACGCATCTGGACAGCTACATGCCCCATGCGCCCAAGGCCTGGCGCATGTTCCGGCAACTTCGCGATGACTGGGCGGGGCGCATCATCTTGCAGGCTTCCTCCATCGCGCCGCTTGATCGTTTCACGGGCGAAGAAGGTGATCAACTTGCGGATATCGTAGCGGAATCCGGCGGTGTCTTGGGCATGGTGACACGGCTTTCCGGCGGCATTCATGATGATATCCCGCCTGATTTCCAACCCATGCTGGATCATTTCTTCACGCTGGCCGAAGCGCGCGGGCTTGATCTTGATTTGCACGTGGATGAAAGCGGGGAGACCGGCGCACGCGCACTCCGCGAAATCGCGCTGACCGCGATGCGGCGCGGCTTCAAGGGGCGCATCCAATGCGGGCATTGCTGTTCGCTTTCTCGCCAGACGGATGAATTCGCGCTGGAAACCATCAAGGCCTGCGCGGATGCCGGTGTGGCGATTGTGGTGCTGCCCATGTGCAATATGTATTTGCAGGATCGTGAAGCTGGGCGCACGCCACGCTGGCGCGGCGTGACTTTGGTGCATGAAATGCAATCCGCAGGTGTTTCCGTTTCCCTCGCGTCCGATAATACGCGCGATCCCTTCTACGCCTATGGCGATTTGGACATGGTGGAGGTGATGCGTGAAGCCACACGCATCCTGCATCTGGATCACCCCTATGGCGATTGGCCGCTTTCGGTTGGCGCGCGGCCTGCCGCAGCGATGGGTCTGCATGGCGCGGGCATGATCCGCACTGGCGCGCCGGCTGATCTTATCCTGTTCCGCGCGCGCCACATGACAGAATGGCTGTCGCGCCCGCAGTCAGACCGGATTGTGCTGCGTGCTGGAAAATTGCTGGATGCCGAAGTCCCGGATTGGCGCGACTTGGATCATCTGTTTGAAGCTACCACCGGCTGAGCCGCGCCTTAACCTTCGCCAAAAACGCCGCGCGTTCGGGTGCCTGGCGCTGATCCATGCGCGTCAGCATCAGCCATTCCACGCTGCAACCGCGCGCGCATAACCGCCTGAGGCCACGGTTGATCAGCTTCTTGTCCGGCCAACCAATCACCCAGAGCAACCACAAGGGCGATCCATAGGTCGTTACCACACCGATACGCTTGATGTTCGTCAGCAGCGGTTCAATCGCGCCATCGCCCAGCCGAAACGCCACGCCCGGCGCCCAGATGCGATCAAACCAGCCCTTAAGCATGGCCGGTAGCCCATACCACCAGGTGGGATAGACCAGCAGCAGCGCATCCGCGCGTTGCAAGGCCGCAACATGATCCGCGACATCGGGCGGATGGCTGAAAGGGTCCAGATAGTCGCGATGTTCAGTGGCACTTAACGCGGGCGAGAAGCCTTCCGCGTAAAGATCACGGCATTCCACATCATGCCCGGCAGCTTGCAATGCCTCACGCGCCGCATCACGCAGCGCTCTTGAAAAACTCTCCACCCGCGGATGGCAATGGATCAGCAGCACCCGCATGGCGCGCGCCTAATCCAGTTTTTCTTCAATCTCGGGCGCATCCGGGTCCCCATACATGTAATGCGTGCGCGGGCGATCCGGCGACCATTCCGGATCATCCCAGGCGAGCATCTTGCCGGGATTGAGCAAACCCAGCGGATCGGCTTCCTTTTTGAAGGCCAATTGCCGAGCATCCACGCGCTTCAT
>JBIIIE010000352.1:0-3371 GCA_044235135.1 Roseomonas sp.
TTTGCGCCGCAAGCCCCACCGCCAACATGCGCGCAATGCCAAAGCGCGTGGCAAGCCAACCGCCGACAAGATTGGCGCCGATCCCCGCTGCCTCATACAGCAAAAACAGGAAAGCCAGCGCAAAGGGCGAATAGCCAAGCTTGTGGAAATGCAGCAGCACCAGCATCCGCAAGGCGCCATCGGTCAGCGTAAAACCCCAATAGGCCGCGGTGACGATGGCGTAGTTGCGCATGTCAGAGGCCGCGCGCTGCCATGATGCAGGCAAGATCCACCATGCGGCAGGCATAGCCCATTTCATTGTCATACCAGGCATAGATTTTCGCCATGGTGCCATCCGTCACCAAGGTGGATGGCGCATCAATGATGGAACTTCGCGTATCCCGCCCATAATCTGCCGAAACCAAGGGCCGATCCTCATAGCCCAGAATACCGGCCAGCGGGCCTTCGGCAGCGGCGCGGAACAGCGCATTCAATTCCTCGGCGCTGGTCGCGCGGTGCAATTCAAAGACGCAATCAGTGAGGGAGGCATTCAAGACCGGTGCCCGCACCGCATGCCCATTCAACTTGCCCTTCAATTCCGGATAGATCAGCGCAATGGCGGTGGCGCTGCCCGTGGTGGTGGGTTGCAAGGACAGCATGGCGGAACGCGCGCGGCGCAAATCCTTATGCGGGGCATCCACCACCACATTGGTATTGGTGGGATCATGAATCGTGGTGATCTGGCCATGCCTGATTCCAATCGCCTCATGCACCACCTTCACCACGGGGGCGAGGCAATTGGTGGTGCAGGATGCGGCGGTGACAATCGGGTGCTGCGCCGGTTCATAAAGCTTATCATTCACGCCGACCACGATATTGAGCACTGAGGCTTCCTTGACCGGTGCCGCGACAATCACGCGCTTCGCCCCGCGATCGAGATGGCCGCGGAGCGTTGCTTCCGTCAGGAATTTGCCGCTGCATTCCAGCACCAGATCAACGCCGAAATCACCCCAGGGGATCGCTGCTGGTGTTGTGTATTCGGTGAAGCCGATGCGCTTGTCTGCGATGCGCAACGCATCCGCGCCATCGGCGCTGATCGGCGCGCGCCAACGGCCTTGCACGGAATCAAAAGCCAGCAAATGCGCGGTTGCCGCTACGCCGCCCTTGATTTCATTCACATGCACAATGTCCAGCCGGTTGGCGCGGCGCGGATCATCCTCACCACGCTCCGCCGCGCCGAAAGCGGCGCGCAGCGCAAGCCGGCCGATGCGACCCATGCCATTGATGCCGACCCTCATGCCCGTGCCCCCGCCATGGGATTGCCGAGCGCTTCAACGCGCGCCTGCAACGCCAGGCGATCCAGGGTGGAGAAGGGTAGGCTTGCGAAAATTTCCAGCCGGCGGCGCAAAGCGGCGTAAAGCTCATTCAATAAGGTGGCGCGTTCGGCCCCGCCGCCGGAAAACTTGGCAGGATCGGGCAAGGGCCAGGCCGCGCTGGTGATGGTGTCGCCAAAATCCGGGCAGCGCTGACCTTCCAGCGTGTCACAAAGGGCAATCACGAAATCGAAACGCGGCGCATCGGGGGTGGTGAATTCCTCCCAGGATTTGGACCGCAAGGGCGCGACATCATGCCCAAGCGCCTGAAGCTGCGCGAGCACTTCCGGCAGCGGCCCATCCGGGGAGGGTTCCGACCCGGCGGAATAGGCGCGGAAGCGCCCACCGCCGATGCGGTTCAGAATGGCTTCCGCCATGATGGAGCGCGCGGAGTTGCGTGTGCAGAGGAACAAGACGCGCATGGCGCGGCCCGGGGCGGTGATGGGCGCGGTTGCCCCACCCAGAAACCCCACCAGCGCAGCAAAGGTCGCCGGCGCACTGGCGTAGAGCACCTGGCGCCCCTGGCGTTGCGGCGTGATCAGCCCGGCTTCTTCCAGCGCACGCAAATGGAAGGAAAGCGTGGACGGCGGCACGCCCAGCGCCTCGGCGATTTCCCCTGCCGGCAGCCCATCAGGCCCCGCGCTTTGCAGGTTTTGGATCAGGGCGAGCCGGGTGGGCTGGCCCAAGGCGGCGAAGGCTGCGGCAGCGGATTCTGTTTCCATGATTCCAGAATAATGGAATCAATTCTCAAGGCACGTGAAATTTTCATGACAGGGCAGTCGCCCTACCAGCCATTCACCCTGTCCCAGACGGCAATTACTTCCTCTCCGCCATCCACCACGTAGTAGCGGTCATGCGCGGCGACGGTCAGGCAGGTATGGTTCGGCGCCACGCGCACCAGGGCGCCGACAGGGAGTTCCGCGAAGGGCAACGGGCCATCGCCGCGCACTTCGCCATGTTCCTGATGGGTGCGCGCCACAATCGCCTCCCCAAAACGCCATTTGCCGTGGCGATCCAGCATGACGCCAAAACCGAGATCCTTTGGCGCAGCCTGGGTGCTGCGATCCTTGGAAAGCGCAATGCCGCCCGCATCAATCAGCACCGCATTGCGATCCATCTTGCGGGAGGTCACGGCGGAAAGCACGGTCACGGCAATATCTTCCATGCCATGCGTGCCGATCTGGCCCTGGAACAAATCGCCGAACATATAGACGCCGGCGCGGATATCCGTGATGCCGGCCATGGATTGCCCATAAAGCGCGGTGGGCGAAGACCCCGCCGAGACAACGCGCGGTGTGATGCCCATGCTGCGCAGACGCTCGGCGGCCAGCACCGCGCCGGCGCGTTCCGCTTCCGCCACCTTGCGCATCCCGTCTTCGCTGCGTTCCGCATAGGAATGCCCGGCATGGGTCATGATACCGGCGCATTTTATGCCCAGATGTTGCGCGATTTCCGCAAGCTTTTCTGAGTCCGGCGCGATACCGCCGCGGCCCTCGCCGCAATCAACTTCAATCAGTGTCGGCAGAATGCCTGGATGTGCGGCGATGGCGCTGGCGACATCCGGATCATCGGTGATGATCTTCACGTCATTGCCTTGCGCATTGATCGCCGCAATCGCCTCCAGCTTTTTCGGCGTGATGCCAACGGCGTAAATCTGATCCCGATAGCCGCCACCGGCGAAATAGCGCGCCTCCGCCACTGTGCTGACCGTGATCGGCCCGTGATCCGGCGCGGCCAGTGCCGCCACGGCCAGGCTTTTCGCGGTTTTCATATGCGGGCGAAGTTTCAGGCCCGGATGGCGCGCCACGGCATCCGCCATGCGCGCCAGATTGCGCTTCAGAATGTCGAGTTCCAGCACCAGGCAAGGGGTGGGCAGATCATCCAGCTTCATGGCCAGCGCGCTTCCTTATCAATCGGCAGAACAGGTCTTGGCATATGCTTCCAATCAAACCGCGTCAGAATGGGGGAGGTCAGGCCCGGGCAATCCACTTCGACAATCTGCTCATGCTTGAAAAATTC
>JBIIIE010000353.1:0-3357 GCA_044235135.1 Roseomonas sp.
ATCCAATAAAACGGAAACAGCAGGATGATCACAAAGCAGGCAAGGGGCAGATAGATGGTGACCATCCTTCTCGCCTTGCTGTCCCATGCCATTGTTTCCGCCGGCGCTGTGGCGCTTGAGGGGGCTTCTTCCGGAGTTTCGATTGTCGCGCTCATGACTCTGCGTTCCTCGCGTCAGTCATTGCTCTCTCCCTGCTGCCATTTGCGGCGCGCCAAAGCGAAGTAGGAAAATAATGTCGCGAAAACAAGGAAGGGGATCATGGAAACGGCAATGGCCGCCCCTTCACCCAATTGACCGCCCGGAATGCCGCGCTGGAAGGCAAGTGTCGCGAGCAGATGCGTGGAATTCACCGGCCCACCACGCGTAATGGCATAGACAAGCTGGAAATCCGTGAAGGTGAAAATGATGCTGAAGGTCATGACAATTGCCAGGATCGGCAGCAGCATGGGGAAGGTGATGTAGCGGAAGCGCTGCCAGGCCGAAGACCCATCCAACAAGGCTGCCTCATAAAGCGATGGCGGAATGGTCTGCAAACCGGCAAGCAACGAAATCGCCACGAACGGGATGCCGCGCCAGATATTCGCCCAGATCAGCGACCAACGCGCCGGCCAGGCGGTATTGATGAAATCAACATTGGTATCCCTGAGACCGAGTTCGATCAGCATCCATGAGATGATCGAAAACTGCGGATCATAAATCCACCAAAACGCAATTGCGGATAGAACCGTGGGCACGATCCAGGGCAGCAGAATGATGGCACGCAGAAAGCTTTTCAACGGCAAATGATTGTTCAATAACAGCGCCAACCACAGCCCCAACCCGAATTTCCCGATGGTGGCAATGCCGGTATAGAAAACACTGAAGAATACGGCATTCCAAAAAATCGGATCGGTGAAAAGAAACTCAAAATTCTCAAGCCCGACAAAAATGCCGCGCTGACCGATCGTGGTATCCGTGAAGGCAAGCCAGACACCAAGCCCAAGCGGATAGGTGAGGAAAACAGTCAGCAGCCCAACCGCGGGCAGCAGGCACATGATGATCAGAAAGGCCTTGTTGTCGAAAAGGCGGATGAGCCAATTCTGGTCGGCGGCCTTACGCCTCCAGCTTTCTGCGGCGGTTGCTGACATGATTTTTCCTTCACGATCACTGGCGGCCCCATTCGGGACCGCCAGATACGTTCATTATTCAGCGACGACGGAAGAAGCGCGCCGCCCGGCGTTCCGCTTCGCGCGCGGCGGCTTCCGGCGTTGCCTGACCAGATGCGACCTGAGCACACATCTGGACCATGATGTAATCGGCATTCGCCGCGGCTGACGCCTGGCTGATGGGGCCCTTATAGCCAATATAGAAATTGGACCGCATCACATCCTTGAAGATCTTGACCTTCGGGTCGCTATCCCAGACCGCACTGTCGGAATAGGCTTCAAGAGGTTGGGACCAATAGCCCAGATTGGCCTGCAGCCACGGGTCATATTGTTCCTGTTCCATCAGGAAGGTCAGAAGTGCCTTGGCGGCATTGGGGAAGCGGCTGTGCCTGAATACCATGGCATTCAGCGTCAGCCCCGCCATGGGCGATTCGGTAAGCCTGCCCTTGGGCAGCAGCGTATGTTCCGTATCATCCGCGATGGGCCGCGTTGCGGGATCATTCTTCAGGGCGAAATACAGCGAAACCCCATTGGACGTAAGCCATACCTCATTTGCGGCATAGGCGCGGTTATTGCTGATATCACCCCAGGCAATCGTGCCGGGCACGAAGGTCGCGTAAAGATCCTTGAGATAGGTCAACGCCTCAATGGTGTTGCGGCTGTTGATTGCAACATTGCCCTGCTCATCAACAAGCTGCCCACCAAAGGACCAGACAAGCCAATTGGCAAAGCCATTGCCGTCACCAACCGCGTTACCAAGCGCGAAGCCTGATGGCTTACCCGCGGCATGCAGTTTGCGGCAAAGATCAAGGAAGCCCGCATGATCATCGGGCGGTGCCTGGAAGCCGGCTGCATTCACGGCAGATTTCCGCCATACAAGCGGCCCGCCGGAAGCGCCGAAGGGCAGGCCAATCCAGTTATTCGTACCATGGCGCTTGCCATAACGCTGCGCCAGATTGAGCCAGCCGCGATATTTGGTCCCAAGATATTCAGCGATATCGGTAAGCTCGACCAGCTTGTCTGTATAGATATGCGGCGCTTCATTGAAGCCGATGATCAAGTCAGGCCCCGCACCCGTATTGGCGGTGACCGCGGTTTGCTGCGTGATGTCTTCCCAACCAACGAAATCAACGCGCACCTGCACGCCTGTTTGCTGCGCAAAGCGGGCACAATTGGCACGGAACACTTCCTCATCCGGTTGCACAAAGCGCACCGGGCGCAACATGCGCAGCGTCGCCCCCGATTCAATCGGCAGTCGCGGCGCCGTTGCCGCTGCAGTCTGGATACGTGATTGTGCGAATGACGTTCCACTTGCACCAAGTGCCGCAAGCCCAGCGCTCGCACCAAGAATACTGCGCCGAGTGATGATATTGGCCATGTTTCTTCTCCCTGATGGTGGTTGTTAGGAAACTAGAGTCGCTGTCCGCTCGCCTTGTCAAAAAGATGCACAAGGCCGAGTTCCGGTGACACGCCAAGCGTGTCCCCATGCTTCGCCGCGATACGTTCGCGGAAGGCGCCCATGAAGGAAACCCCACTCACTCGCAGAATGACTTGCGTTTCCGAACCTGTAGGCTCCACCACTTGGATGGTTGCCTGGAGTCCATTCGGATCAAGTCGCAAATGCTCCGGCCGAATGCCATAGATCACCTCCGCCCCCTCGCGGCCTGCATGCGAAGGCGGCAAAGGCCAGCGCGTTCCATCGGCATCAACAAAGGCGCCATCCCTGATGAACCCAGCAAACATGTTCATGGCGGGGGACCCGATGAAGCCTGCGACAAAAAGATTGGCGGGCCGGTCGTAAAGCTCAAGCGGCGCACCGGCCTGTTCAATGCGCCCGTGATTCATCACCACAATCTTATCCGCCATGGTCATGGCTTCGATCTGGTCATGCGTCACGTAAACAGTTGTCACCTTCAGGCGCTGGTGCAAATCCTTGATTTCGGAGCGCATCTGCACGCGCAGCTTGGCATCAAGGTTGGATAGCGGTTCATCAAACAAAAACACCTGCGGGTTGCGCACAATGGCGCGCCCCATCGCAACGCGCTGGCGCTGGCCGCCCGAAAGCTGGCGCGGGAAGCGGTGCAGCAATTGCTCCAGCCCCAGGATGCGCGCAGCCTTGCCCACTTCCTGATCCATCACTTCCTTGGGCGCCCCCGCCAGTTTCATGGAAAAAGCCATGTTCTGATAGACAGTCATATGGGGATAAAGCGCG
>JBIIIE010000055.1:0-11825 GCA_044235135.1 Roseomonas sp.
TCATCAATATGGGCCGGAGCCGACCGGCATTGTGCAATTCGGCCCGAAGCGCATGCAGGCCGCAACGGGTGATGGCCGCGCGGTGCTGCCGCCCGGCGTGAAGCGCTTCTGGTCCGCCTATACGGGCAATTACACCTTCGATGGTCAAACGCTGATCACGCGCGTGGATGACAGCAATCTGGCGGAGCGCATTGGTGGCGATCAGGTCCGGCAAGTGCGCGCAGAAGGTGCCGGCGTTTGGCTGAAGCCGCCGGCGCGTATGGTGGATGGCGCCATGCAGCAATTGGAATTGTATTGGGAAAGGATCGGCTGAAACCCGCCCTGCAAGCTGTTACGCAAAAGCCTGCTGACGGCGATTAAGCCGCCACATCAGCCAAAGCGCGATGGAAAGATTGACCAGGTTCCAAGCAATGCCATTCCACATCGCTGCCGTATAGCCGCCGGTGGCATCAAACAGCGCACCCGCCATCCAACCACCTACCGCCATGCCAACCATGGTGGAGGAAAGTGCCAAGCCTACTCGGCTGCCAGCCTCTGACGGCGGAAAATTCTCCCGCACGATCATGGCGTAACAGGGTACCAGCCCGCCCTGGAACAGGCCGAACATGAAGGACACCAGGAACAGCGCCATCAGCCCGTCAGAGGGCAGAAACATCAGCAATGCGATGCCTTGCAACAATGATGAAAGCACAAGCGTGCGCACACCGCCGATGCGATCCATGATGAAGCCGAAAATGAGGCGTGATGCGATGCCGCTGGCGAGCATGACGGAGAGCATTTGCGCCCCGCGCGCCGCGCCGAAACCAAGATCAACGCAATAGGCGACGATATGCACTTGCGGCATGGCCATGGCGATGCAGCAGGTGATGCCGGCCAGGATGATCAATGTCTGCAAGACATTCGGCGGTAGCCCAAGCGCCATGGGATTGCGCGGCGTAATGGCACCGGGCTGCGGCGTTGCTGGCATTGGGGCACGGGTGCGCAGCAACAAGGCAAGCGGGACGATGGTAAGGAAACTCGCAATGCCCATGATCAAATGCGCCTGGCGCCAGCCGATGGTGGAAATCCCCCATTGCAGCAAAGTCGGCCAGAAAGTGCCCGCGAAGTAATTGCCGGAAGCCGCCAGCGCCATGGCAATGCCTCGGCGCTTTTCAAACCAGAGCGAGACATCGGCAATCAAGGGGCTGAATACCGCCGCCGCACCGAAGCAACTGAACAGCACGCCATAGGCAAGACCGAAGGCGAAAAGGTTTGGCGCGAAATAGGTGGCGATGCCGCCAAGCCCGATGGAGGTGGCGCCAATCAGTACCGGCACCATGACGCCAAAACGATCAGACAGCTTGCCCATGAGCACGCCACCCACCATGAAGCCCACCATGGTCATGGTATAGGGAAGCGAAGCGCCGGCGCGCAGTGTGCCGAATTCCGCCTGCACGGTGGGCAGCACCACGACAACTGTCCACATCGGCGCACTGCCGATCATGCTGATCAGCAGCGCAATCGCCAAACGCATCCAGGCAGCGCGGCCATCCAAGCGGCTGTCACGCATCATGCTGGCGTCGCTTCATTCGGGGTTTCCTCGGCGTTATTTTGGTGCAGGCTGACAGCTTTGCCGATGCCGCGCCAGGGGCTATTTCACACCAGGAGACCAGCGATAGGTGCGGGCCGTGGAGTCCCCCATCAGCATGGCGCGATCAGAATCGGAAAGCCGATCCGATTTCAGGAAGGCATCCACGCCTTCGGCATAGGTCAGCAACTCCACCGCGCGAGTCCAATCCGTGCCCCACAGGCAGCGCTGCATGCCAAAGGCATCGAAAATGCGCGCAAGCGGTGCCCAGATATCAGCGTAAGGATACGCGCCGCGCGACAGAGTGCAGGCGCCGGTGATTTTCACGACAATATTGGGGAAAGCTGCCAGCGCCAGCAGCTTCGGCAATTCAGCAAAGCCGTTTTCCATCCGTGGCGGCTCAAAAGGCTGTTGCAGGCCAAGGTGATCAATCACGAGCCGCGTATCCGGATTGCGCCGCGCCAATTCATGCACCTGGTCCAGCCTGCCCCAGCAGAGCAGGTTCACCGGCAGATCGCGCTTCGCCGCGGTGGCCAGCAC
Organism: Roseomonas sp.; assembly: GCA_044235135.1. Lineage (GTDB taxonomy): Bacteria > Pseudomonadota > Alphaproteobacteria > Acetobacterales > Acetobacteraceae > Neoroseomonas. Next base: position 2,108 of record JBIIIE010000055.1, read on the forward strand.
GTGATTGATGCCGGGATCGGCAGGATCGGCGGAAACATCGCCGCGCATCATGATGCGAATGCCAACCGCGCCAGGGGTTGCCTGCCAATCCGCGATGGTTTCCGCCACTGCAGGATCATTGGGATCAACGGGCTTCACCAGTGCGAAACGCTCCGGATAGGTATTGCGGACGGAAACCGCGTAGCTCGCGTCAAAGCGATACATGGTGAAGGCGGAAACCAGGATCGCGCCATGCACGCCGACCGCGTCCATGGCCTTCACCATATCGGCACCCGTCACCTCCGGCGGGCCATGCAACACCGCATGCCAGGGGCGGCCCGGATGGTCGCGTTCATAGGCATGGACTTGCGCGTCAATGATCGGCATGGCGGTTCCTTGGGACGTTTCTTGAAACAAAGCCTAAGCGCGGGACGCTGGCGCAGCAAGGCGCGGGCCTTGGTGGCGGAGGCAATCCGATCTAGCGTGGAGCATCTTCACCTTGATCAAGGAAACATCATGACCCCGCCTGAGAGAATGCGCGCCTTGCTCGCCAAGCCTGATTTCGTTGTCATGCCCGCCGTATGGGATGGGCTATCGGCCAAGATGGCTGCTGGCGCAGGGTTTGAGACTGCGTTTCTGTCCGGTTCCTGCGTGGCGGCAAGCCGCCTGGGCGGGCCGGATCTGGACCTCATTTCCTTCGCGGAAATGTTCGACAGTTTCAATATGGTGCGCGGCGCCGCACCAAATACGCTGGTGCTGGCCGATGGCGATCATGGCTATGGCAATGCCATGAATGTGCAGCGCACGGTGCGCGCTTATGGCCGCGCCGGCGCTGCCGCTATTCTGATTGAAGACAAGATCACGCCGCGCGCCCTGACCGCTGCGGGTAAGCCCTGCCTGCCACGCGCAGAAGCGCGCATGAAAATCCGCGCCGCTGTTGAAGCCGCGAAGGATTCCGGCATTCTGATTTTAGCGCGCACCGATTGCCGCCCAACGGCGGGCATTGATGAGGCCGTGGCGCGGATTGAAATGTTTGTCGAAGAAGGCGCGGATATCCTGTTCCTGGATAGCCCAGCCGATAACGCCGAAATCCATCGCGCAATTGCCGCAGCCAAGGGCCGGCCTTCCTTCGTGGTGCTTTCCCCCGGCGGGGCGCGCGCCACGCCGACGCAGGCGGAAGCCAAGGCGCTTGGCTTCAAGATCGGCACCTTCCCGACTGGGATGCTCTCCCCTGCCGCGGCGGGCATGAAGGCGGGCCTGGCCGCGCTGCAAGCCGGACTTTCGGAGGCAAGCAGCGCCATGCCTTCGGCGGAATTGCGCGATACGCTTGGCTATGGCGATTACGACGCCAAGGCCAAGGCTTTCATCGTTTCGTAGCGTTGGAACCGGTCGGGTGTGATTACCCGACCGGATCAATTGGCGTGATCGGCGCGCCGGCGGCTTCAATGGTGGCGCCGGCTTGCAGCAGCAAATCTTCGCGGTAGCGGCCCGCGAGCAATTGCACGCCAACCGGCACGCGCCCCACCGTGCCGGTGGTCACTGTAAGCCCCGGCAGGCCCATCAGCGGCAGGCCCACTTGCGTGAGCTGCGCTTCCATGATGCGACGGAAAGCTGCTGGGCTTTCGACATCTTCCTGATCGCGGAAGGGCAATTCGCCTGATACGGGCGTGATCGCCACCGGGAAGCGTTCGAAAAACTCCATCCAAAGCCGCAGGAAATAGGAACGCTTTTGCAGCGCATCCATGAAGGCATTCAAATCCGGATTGGGGCAGAGTTCTTCCATCTGCGTGAAGATAAAGCTCGCATCCGGATCACCTTCCTGATGCAGCGCGTTGTTCAACCCGCGCCGGCTTTCCGCGAGCCAAAGCATGGCCTGCAATTGCGCGGGTTCGCGCAAAGGCGGTGTGTCGGCTTCCTCAATCGTCCAGCCGGCGGCTTCCAGGCGCTTTGCGGCATCACGAAGCGCCGCCTGCACTTCGGGCTGAAGCTTCATGCCATCCGGTGAAAGGCAAAGCGCCGCGCGCTTCGGCGCGGGCGGGCCTTCCATGGCGGCATCCACCCACCAGGGGTCGCGAATATCGCGCGCACACATGGCCCCAAACGCGAGTTTCACATCGGCGATGCTGCGCGCCAGCGGGCCACTCACGGCCATGATCTGCCCGCCAACATGGCGCTCCGCACCCGAAGCATTCCAGGCCGGAATACGCCCGAGCGTTGGGCGCAGCCCGTGAATGCCGCAGGCATAGGCCGGGTAGCGAATGGAACCGCCAATATCCGTACCATGCCCTATGGCGCCAATACCGGCCATGGTAGCAGCACCGGCACCGCCGGATGAACCGCCAGGCGTGATGCTGGGATCGCGCGGGTTTTTTGTGTGGCCATGGAGGGAATTGCGCGTGAACCAGCGGAGCGAAAAGGCCGGCGTATTGGTCCGCCCAACAATCACCGCGCCCGCCTTGCGCAAATTCGCCACTACGGGATTGTCTTGCTTCGCGATCAGATCTTTTTGCAGACGCAAACCATTCGTTGTTGCATAACCTTGTTGGTCCGCATTCACCTTGATGGTGATGGGCACGCCGGCGAGCGGCCCGGCATCCTCACCACGCGCAATCATGGCATCAATGCGCGCGGCGTCCGCGAGCGTTTCCTCTGGCCGGTGATCCACCACGGCATTGATCTTGGGGTTCACCGCAGCAAGCCGCGCCAGCGCATCCTTCGCGGCTTCGGTGGCGGAGACCTGCTTGCCGCGGATACGCGCCGCCAGGTCGGTTGCGTTCAGGCGCCATAGATCGGTCATGGTGGATAGCCCCCTTTTTTCACCTGCGGCCTAACCCGGCAGCGCAAGCACATTCTTGCTGATGATATTGCGCTGGATTTCATTCGATCCGCCATAAATGGTCGAAGGCCGCGCCTGAATGTAAAGCCCGGTTGGGTTCAGGTTGCGGTTGCCTTCCATGGGGTCGAGCAAGCCAGCATTCTCGCCGCAAATTTCCAGCATGGTATCCGTGATGCGCTGGAACAATTCGGTCTGAAACACCTTCAGCATGGAAACATCCGGCCCGAGTGTTTCCCCGCGCCGCACCTTATCCACGAAAACGCCGTAAAGCGATTTCAGATCTTCCAGATCAAGCCTGAGCTTGGCGTAGGTATCCTGGAACACCGCATCTTCCCAAACCCCCATACGTTCCGCGAGCTGCTTGAGGCGCGAAAACGCATAAGCCGATAGCCTGGGCGATCCCAGATAGATGCGCTCAAAGGAAAGCAGCGCCTTCGCCATATCCCAGCCGCGATTGGGCGTGCCCACCAGATTGGCGGCAGGCACGCGCACATTATCGAAGAACACCTCACAGAATTCGTCGTGATATTCCAGATTGATGATGGGCTTCACGGTGATGCCGGGCGTGTTCATATCCACCAGCAGGAAGGAAATGCCTTCCTGCTTCTTGGCGTTCTTGTCCGTGCGTACCAGCAGGAAGCACCAATTGGCATCCATCGCCAGCGTGGTCCAAATCTTCTGGCCATTCACCACATAGGTATCGCCATCCAGCACCGCTTCGGTGCGCAGCGCCGCCAAATCCGACCCTGCATTGGGTTCGGAATAGCCTTGGCACCAGATATGCTCACCAGAAAGAATCTTCGGCAGGAAGCGCTGCTGCTGTTCGCGCGTGCCGTGATTGATGAGCAGCGGCCCCACCATGACAATGCCATGGTCATTGGTGCGCGCGCAGCCATGGCGTTCCACTTCTTCGGTGAAGATGATCTGCTTCGCCGGCGAAAGCCCAAGCCCGCCAAATTCACGCGGCCAGCCAGGGCAAAGCCAACCTTTCTCAGCAAGCTTGTAATACCAGACCTTGTTTTCTTCCCAATGCAGGCGCTTGGGTGGATTGCGCAATTCCGCCGGGTAATTGGCCTCGATCCAGCCGCGCACATGCAGCCGGAAGGCTTCGTCTTCCAACAGGTTCAGATCCTGGGTTTCGCGAGCTTCGATCATCTGTTCAGCCTCCGGTAAAATTGGGCTTGCGTTTGGCGAAGAAGGCCGCGCGGCCTTCCTTGAAATCTTCGGTCGTGAACAGCGCCGCCTGATAGGTTTGTTCCTGCGCCAAGGCTTCATCCAGCCCATCGGCGAAGATTTGCTTGGTGAAGGCGATAGGGCCAGGCGCCTCGGCGGCCAGGAAGCGCGCCTTTTCCAAGGCGGTTTCCAAGGCCTTGCCAGGAGGTGCGACGTAATCCACCAGGCCGATGCGTTCGGCTTCCGGTGCGGCAATCACCTCATGGAAAAACAGGATGCGCCGCGCGCGGCCGATGCCAACACGCGCGGGCAGGAAATGCGGCAGGCCCATATCCGACATCAGGCCAATCTTGTGAAAACCCGCCGTGAAGCGCGCATCTTCGGCGGCCACAATCACATCACACGCGCAAGCGACCGCCATGCCGGCACCCGCCGCCCAACCTTCCACGGCAGCAACAATGGGCTTGCCGCCCTTGGCCATCAGGCGCACCAGCTTATGGGTCCGGCGCATGCGTTCACGCCCCGCCAGCGTACTATCAATATCCATGGCGGAAATATCGCCGCCGGCGCAGAAAGTGCCCTCGGCGCCCGTCACCACAATGGCGCGGATTGTTTCATCGCCATGGGCGCGTTCCATCACTTCTTCCATCGCGGCGCGCAGTGCAGGGGCCATGGCGTTCTTGCGGGATGGGCAATCAATGGTGACGATCAGCACCGCGCCATCGCGTTCTTCCAGAATGCGTTGGCGCAAAGGTTCAGCGGCGGCGTTCATTCCGCATCCTCCGGCGCCAGCGCCATGAAGCGACGGCGATGCAGCGCGGCGGAGCCGAATTGATTGGCAATCACCATGCCGCGCCGCAGGTAAAGCCCGACATCATATTCATCCGTATAGCCAATGCCGCCATGGAGCTGGATGCATTGGCGCAAAACCATCAGCCCGCTTTCACCCGCGCGCGCCTTGGCCTTGGAAACGGCAGCCTTGCGCGCATCACCTTCCGCCCCGGCATCCAAAGCCGCCGCCGCGGCCTCAACGGCTGCGCGTGTGAGCGAGAGATGAATCTTCAAATCCGCCGCACGATGCTGCAAAGATTGGAAAGTGCCGATGATGCGGCCAAATTGCTGTCGTGTTTTCAGATAGGCAAGCGTCATGTCAAAGGCGCGTTCCATCAGGCCGACCATCGCACCCGCCGTCATCAAGGCAGCCTCATCCAGCGCAGCATCCAGCACGGCACCGATATCGGCAGCAATGCGTTTGCCCCGCGCGGGGTTGGCGCGGAGCGTGCCGAAATAGCCGCCATCCATGGTTTTTTCCAAGGATAGATCAGCCCCCGCCGCCGGCACGGCGTAAAGCGCAAGCCCCGCGCCTTCACGCACCGGAACCAGAAACACATCCGCCCCGCCTGCTTGCGGAATGAAGACGCGCGGTGCATCGGCATTGCCCGGCGCAGCCAGCGTATCGGCGCGTTCCTGCCAGGCGGTCAGCACCATTTGCTTGCCAGCGAGCAAAGGGCCAAGCAGCGATTGATCATCCGCGCCCGCCAACAGGCGCGCGGAGAGCATCGCGGGGATCAACGGTTCGGGGGCCAAGCCACCAGCCAATTCTTCAGTCAGCGCGATGGCCTCGCTCATGCCAAGCCCGGCGCCACCGCCGGCTTCCGCCACGGCAAGGCCGATCCAGCCGAATTCACCCATCTGACCGAAGATGCCCTTGTCGAAACCGGGCGTTACAAAGCGCAACGCGCGCACGCGTTTGCTGTCGCCACCGCGCGGCGCCACCGCGCCCGCACTATCGCGGATCATGCGAATGGATTCGGCGCGTTCTTCCAAAACCTCACTCATGTACTTATTCCTTATGCGCGTCAGTTTGTATGCAGCTTGGCACCACTCGCCGCCTGGATTTGTTCAAAGGTCACACCCGGCGCCAGATCGCGCACCACAAAACCCTTGCCTTTCACCACATCCAAAACGCCAAGATTGGTATAAACGCGGCTGACCGCGCCCGGCGTTGTCAGCGGATAGCTGCAGCGTTCCACAATCTTGTGCCCGCCATCCTTGGTGGTGTGTTCCATCACCACCCAAAGACGTTTGGCTCCCGCGCCGAGGTCCATTGCGCCACCAACGGCAGGCGCGGAATCATTTTCGCTTGTGGCCCAATTGGCGATATCGCCATTGGCCGCCACTTCGAAAGCGCCCAGCACGCAAAGATCAATATGCCCGCCACGGATCATGGCGAAGCTATCGGCGTGATGAAAATAGGAACCGCCAGGCCGCAGCGTGACCGCCTGTTTGCCCGCATTGACCAACCAGGGGTCCACCTTATCGGGTGCGGGCGCAGGCCCCATGCCCAGAATGCCGTTTTCCGAATGCAGGATCACTTCACGTTCCAGCGGCACGTAATTCGCGATCATGGTCGGAATGCCGATGCCAAGATTGACGAACCAGCCTTCCGGAATGTCTTCCGCGACACGGGCGGCCATTTGCTTGCGGTCAAAGCCAGTCATGGTCTGATCCCCTTTTCCTGCTTGCTCAAGCCCATGCCGGGCCGCGGTCAATGCGCAGCACGCGCTTTACGAAAATACCGGGCGTATGGACATTCTCCGGCACAATCTCACCTAGTTCGCGAATATGCATCACCTGCGCGATGGTCATATCCGCCGCCATGGCCATCACCGGGTTGAAGTTCCGCCCGCTGGAACGATAGGTCAGATTGCCCCAGCGATCGCCTTCCCAGGCTTCCACCAGCGCAACATCGCCTTTCAGCGCATGTTCCATCACATAAGTGCGGCCATTGAATTCGCGCTGTTCCTTGCCATTGGCAAGGATGGTTCCGACCGATGTCGCAGTGAAAAACGCCGGCACGCCGGCACCGGCAGCGCGCATGCGTTCCGCCATGGTGCCTTGGGGCACAATCTCCAATTCGATCTTGCCTTGGCGATAAAGCTCTTCAAACACCACGGAACCGGCGGAACGCGGGAAGGAGCAAATGATCTTCCGCACCCTGCCCAATTCCATCAGCCGCGCCAGGCCCACGCGCCCGGTGCCGGCGTTATTCGCCACACAGGTCAGGTCTGTGGCACCCTGTTCGATCAGCCCTTCAATCAAATGATCCGGCTGACCCACCGCGCCAAAGCCACCGATCAGCACGGTTGAGCCATCCTTGATGCCGGCCATGGCATCGGCCATGGATTGAACAATCTTGTTGATCATGCGTCTTTTCCCATCATCATTCAAGCGAAACGAAACAGGCCATTGCTGACAACAACCTTGTCACGCTCCACCACGCGCGCACGGAAGGCAGCACCGCCGGCTTCATGCCAAATCTCGCTTCGGATCGTCTCACCGGGATAAACCGGCGAAGAAAAGCGCAAATCCATCTGCCCGAAGCGCGCCGTATCGTAATTGCAAAGCGTCTTCAGTAGCGCATGGCAGACCGTGCCAAAGGTGCAAAGCCCATGCAGGATGGGGCGCGGGAAGCCGGCAGCAGCGGCGATTTTCGGGTCTATATGCAGCGGGTTCAAATCTGTGTTCAGCCGATAGATCAGCGCCTGTTCCGGGCGCGTTGCCAGATCAAACGCGATATCCGGCGCGCGGTCCGGTTCCGGATGCGGCTGCTTCACCGGCCCACTCGGCCCACCAAAGCCGCCATCGCCGCGCAGGAAGGATGTGCTGGTGAGTGTCGCCAGCAAATCACCCGTTTTTGCATCAATCACCTGGCGTTCGGAATACATGAGCGCGCCCTTGCCTTCGCCGCGATCCACCAAGCCAGTGACGCGCGACCGGCCAATGATTTCGCCTCCTGTTGGCAAGGGTTTGTGCAGGATCAGGCCCTGTTCGCCATGAACAATCTTCACCCAATCCATGCCGGTATCGGGATTGCGCGACCAGAAGCCAGGCGCGCCGAGCACCACCGGCATGGAGGGCATGACCTTCAAGCGCGGCTCATAAAGAAAATCGAGCTGCTGTTCATCCATCGGGTCCTGCCCCAGCCCGACAGAAAAATTATACATCGCCACATCCTGCCAGCGCAGATGTTGGCGCATTTCAGGGATGGGGTAGTTCAGCAGCTTTTCGTAGATGATTGGCATGTCACTGCGCTTCCTCGATTTCAATCACCGCATCCGCGGCAAAGGCGCCCTGCCCTGCCGGCAGCACCAGCATGGGGTTCACATCAACGGATGCCAAACGCGGCCCCGCCGCCACCGCGAAGCGCGACAGCGCGGCCAATGCCCCCGCCAGCGCCTTCACATCCGCTTTCGGCTTGCCGCGTGCGCCATCCAGCAGCGGGAAGCCCTTCAGCGAACGGATCATCGCCTCCGCTTCGGTTTCATTGAAGGGGCAGCGGCGGAAGGCGACATCCTTCAGGATTTCGATGAAAACGCCACCCAACCCCACCATGGCGACAGGACCAAATACCGGGTCGCGCAAAACGCCGAGCGCCATCTCAACGCCGCCATTGATTTGCTTGGCGATCAATACGCCTTCAATGCGCGCCTTTGGCGCATGTTGCGCGGCGCGAGCGAGTAATGTGGCATGGGCTTCACGCACCGCTGCCGCATCCGCGATGTTCAAGATCACACCGCCGATTTCGCTTTTGTGCAGAATATCGGGCGAGAGGATTTTCGCTACCACCGGATAGCCCATGGCGTCCGCAGCGCGCACCGCTTCTTCCACACTGGTGCAGGCTTTCTCTGGCACGGCGGGCAGGCCGGCTTCGGCCAGCAAGCGCTTGGCTTCCGCTTCCGTTGGCGTTTGCGCGGGCAGCACCACATTCGGCAGCGCCCCCGCCGCACCGGCTTCCTGTCGCGCGAAAAAGGCGCCGAAGCGGCCCATGGCGGCAATGGCATTCACGGCGCGCGTCGGGTCCTCAAACACAAGGAAGCCGTCTTCTTCATATTCGCGCACCTTTTCGCGCGAACAGATCGCCGAAAGCACCCACAGCCGGTCGCGTCTTTTGGCAATGGCATCGCGCATGAAGGGCCGCAGCTTCGGCGCCATGGAGGTTGATCCCCCCGTCTGCGTCAAAAACACCAGAACGGAAGGATAGCCGCCATCGCCTGCGGTCGCTTCCAGGAAGTCACCGCGCAGAAGCTGATCAGGCCGCGCAGCTTTTCCTGTGATGCCTGCGGCATTTCCGGCATGGGCAGGCCGACCGCTTCCGACGCATCGGAAATCAGCACGCCGGCGCCACCACTCACGGTCAGCACGCCAAGGGAATTATTGGCAGGATAGATGCGCCGCGATGCCGCGTAAGCGATATCCAGCATTTCCTCCGTGGTCCGCGCGCGCAAAACGCCATATTCATCCAGCACGGCTTGCGTCACCGCATCATCGCCAGCGATGGAAGCGGTGTGGGATTTCGCGGCGGCGCCACCCAAAGCGCTGGAGCCCACCTTCATCATGATCACGGGCTTCTGGTTGCGCCGCGCCAGATCAAGCGCTGCGACAAAACCCGCACTTTCGCGAATGCCTTCGGCATAGGCGCAAATCACTTCCACTTCCGGCGCCTGCGCCATCCAGCCAATCGCCTCACCTAAGGAGACATCGGCTTCATTCCCGGTGGTGACGCATACCGTTGTGCCAAGCCCGCGTTGCCGCGCCACCGCGAAAACATGCGTGCCATAGGCGCCGGATTGGGACGCGATGCCGATATTGCCGCGAATGGGCCAGCCCTGTTCGAAGGAAAGCGAGAAGATCGGATAGAAACCAATCGCAGCGTTGAACAGGCCAAGG
>JBIIIE010000354.1:0-3339 GCA_044235135.1 Roseomonas sp.
CGACAATGCGCGCGCCAAGCGCTATATCGCCAAATACACGATAAACCCGGCAATTTCTCAGGGTGTGGATGACCATGTCGGCAGTATCGAAGTGGGCAAGATTGCTGATCTTGTCATGTGGACGCCAGCCTTTTTCGGCGTGAAGCCCGATATGGTGCTGAAGGGCGGCACCATTGCCATGTCGCTGATGGGCGACCCCAATGCTTCCATCCCAACGCCTCAGCCGGTGCATTACCGGCCGATGTTTGGCAGCTATGGCCGTTCCCGCCTGTTATCTGCCGTGACCTTTGTAAGTGGTGCTTCGTTGCAAGCGGATATCGCCGGGCGCTTCGGGCTTTCGCGCGAATTGGTGGCGGTGCGCAATTGCCGCAGCGGCATCAGCAAGCGCAGCATGGTGCATAACGCCACACTTCCAAAGATTGAGGTTGATCCCGAAACCTATGAGGTGCGCGCCGATGGCGTGCTGCTGGTCTGTGAACCCGCCAAGGTGCTGCCCATGGCGCAACGCTATTTCATGTTTTGAGGTGTGCTTGACATGACCGAATCACTCCCCCGCGCCATTCAAGTGCTGCCCGCCGGCGGCTGGGTGGAACGCACTGCGCGCCATCGTGTGACGCTGGATTTCGATGACCGTTTCCGCCGCCGCAAGCGCTATGTCGCGGAAGGTGGTTTTGCGTTTTTGCTCGATCTGGAAGAAGCCACCGCGCTCCGCCAGGGTGATGGGCTGCTGCTGGAAGGTGGCGGCGTTGTTCTGGTGCAGGCCGCGCCCGAGCCCTTGATTGAAGTCACCGCCGAAACGCCGGAACGGTTGGCGCGCTTGGCCTGGCATCTCGGCAATCGGCATTTGCCGACGCAGATTGAAGGCAGCCGGATTCTGATCCGCAAGGATCATGTGATTGAAGCCATGCTGAAGGGCTTGGGTGCTGAGCTTGCCCATGTGGAAGCGGCGTTTGACCCGGAAGGCGGCGCTTATGGCGAACATAATCGCCATATGGGCCATCACCATCATCACCATCACGGCGATGGCGATCATGACCATCACCATGGCGATGGAAACCACCACCATCACCACTAGGAAAAAACCCGAAGCGCCTGAGGCGCAGCAGGCGCTCTATCGGCTGCTGACTTGGCTTTCGCCGGCCTATCCGGTCGGGGCCTATACCTATAGCCATGGGTTGGAAGCGGCGGTGGAAGATGGTGCTGTCACCAAGCGCGATGGGCTGATTGCCTATGTCAGCACTGCGCTGCTGCGCGGCGCGGGGCGCGTGGATGGCGCACTATTGGTCGCCACCCACCGCGCCATGGCGAAGGGCGATAACAAGGCCTTGGATGAGGTCGCGGAACTGGGTGCCGCCTGGCGCGGCACGGCAGAAACCGCGCTTGAGGCGGAGGCTCAGGGCACCGCCTTTACCAATGTGACATTGGCCGCCTGGCCCATGCCGCATATGGCCGCTTTCGCGCTTCGCCATCCGCGCCAATTGGCCCATGCGGTGGCCTTCGGCGCGGCGGCGGCGGAACAGGGCATTCCAGTGCGTGATGCGGCCTTCGGGTTCCTTTCAGCCTTTGCGGCGAATTTGGTCTCCGCCGGCGTGCGGCTGGTGCCGCTTGGCCAAACCGATGGCCAGCTTGCCATCGCCGCACTGCAACCCGCCGTGGCTGCCGCGACCGAAGCCGCCTTGAACGCCGATGTAACAAGGCTTGGCACGGCGGCGCCGATGCTGGATATTTTTTCCCTGCGTCATGAGACGCAATACACAAGGTTGTTCAGATCATGAGCACTTCGCAGCATGGCCCGTTTCGTGTGGGCATTGGTGGCCCGGTTGGTTCAGGCAAGACCGCTTTGGTTGATCGCCTGTGCAAATACATGCGCGACCGATACGATATAGCTGTCATCACCAATGATATCTATACGCGTGAAGATGCGGAATTCCTGACACGCTCCGGCGCGCTGGTGCCGGAACGGATTGCGGGGGTTGAGACCGGCGGCTGCCCGCATACCGCGATCCGCGAAGATGCCTCCATCAACCTCGCCGCCGTGCATGATATGGCGACGAAATTCCCGAAGCTTGAGATACTTTTCATTGAAAGCGGCGGCGATAATCTGGCCGCCACCTTCAGCCCGGAATTGGCGGACCTGACCATCTATGTGATTGATGTCTCGGCAGGCGATAAAATCCCGCGCAAGGGCGGGCCGGGCATTACGCGGAGCGATTTGCTGGTGATCAACAAGATTGATCTGGCGCCGCTTGTGGGCGCTGATCTTTCCGTGATGGATCGCGATGCGCGCAAGATGCGCAATGCGCGGCCTTTCATCTTCACCAATCTGAAGGCGCTGCAAGGCGTTGCCGAAATCGCTAATTTCATCGTCCAGCAAGGCGGCATTACGCCAAGGGCTGCGGCATGAATTCTAAACGCCACGTCATCATCCTTGGCATGGGGCTGATGGGCTGCGATATCGCGGCGATTTTTCTGAATGGCGGCTGGCGCGTGACTGCGGTTGAACCTGCGCGGGATCGTTGGCCGGCGGCAGAAGCGCGCGTCGCGCAATCCATCACGCAATTGGATGGCGACCCAGCCGCGGCTTTCGGCCTCGCGCTTTTGGATGACATGAAGGCGCCCGATTACGGCAGTGCGGAGGCGGTGATTGAAGCCGTGCCGGAACGGCTGGATTTGAAGCGCAAGGTTTTTGCTGAACTTGATGGTTTGGTGCCGGCGGGCATCCCGATAGCCTCCAACGCATCAGGCTATCGCATCACGGATATCGCCGGCGATCTGGCAGGGCGCGCGCGCTGCGCGAATTTGCACTTCTTTCTGCCCGCGCATCTGGTGCCGGGGGTCGAGGTGGTGCGCGGCGAATACACGGACCAGGCCGTGTGCGACAAACTCGCCGACATCATGGCAGGCCTTGGCCGCAAGGTCATTCGCGTCGCCAAGGATGTGCCGGGCTTCCTTGCCAATCGCATCCAGCATGCGCTGATGCGCGAAGCTTTTTCTGTCATTGATCAGGGCCTGGCCACGGCTGAGGATGTGGATAACGCCGTGCGCTACGCCTTCGGCTTTCGCTATGTCGCGGCGGGGCCGATCCTGCAAAAGGAATTGGCGGGGCTTGAGACGCAATTGGAAGCGGGGCGCACCATCTACCCCTCGCTCAATAATAGCCCTGAACCAAGCCCTGGCCTTGCGCGCCTTGTCGCTGAAGGCAAGCTCGGCCCTAAAACCGGGGAGGGCTTTCGCCCCTGGCCGGCCGAGAAAACCGCCAAGGAACGCGCGCGGTATGAAAAGGCGCTGCTGGCGGCGGCGCGCATTCTGCGCGATGAGGAAGCCTGAACGCCCGCCGCG
>JBIIIE010000056.1:0-11803 GCA_044235135.1 Roseomonas sp.
CCATCCACATCGCGCAGCCCATAGGCTTTTTCCTGCGTGTAGATGCCCGCCCAAACGCCGCTGCCCATCAGGGAATGACCGAAGCGGCTGCCTTCCTCATCCGTCCAATTCACCAATTCAATCGGCGCTTCGGTGGTGATGTTGAGGTCATTAAGGCTCCGCATCACCTCAAGCCCCGCGATCACGCCAAGCGCGCCATCGAATTTGCCGCCCGTGGGTTGGCTATCCAAATGGCTGCCGAGCAGCACGGGCAGGCGCTTGGGGTCACGGCCTTCGCGGCGGGCGAACATATTGCCGATGGAATCAACACGCACCGTCAGGCCGAGCGCTTCGCACCAGCCGCGGAAGCGATCCCGCCCGGCCTTGTCCACATCGGTCAGCGTCAGGCGCTTCACGCCGCCCTTGGGCGTCGCGCCAATCTCGGCCATTGCCATCAGAGAATCCCACAGGCGCTTGCCATCAATGCGCTGATTCGTGCCGCTCATGTTCCGCTGATTCCTTGCTTGATGTCGCCCTGCCTTTGGCGCGCGAAACGCCCCCTGTCCAGGGGTCATGTGGACCCAGGGGCGCCGGACCAGCGGGCGTTGCATCTTCCTGCCCCCCATGTGCATCCTAGGGGCCAGTCCTAACCCATGCCTGACCCCGGGAGAAACTCCATGGCCCATGCGCTTGAAAGCTCCAGCCCTGCCATTTTGCGCAATTCCGAATTGGATGCCGAGGCCGTGCGCGCGGCGCGGGTTGATCTGGCAGCCTGTTTCCGCATGGCCGCCCGGCTTGGCCTGCATGAGGGGATTTGCAACCATTTCTCCTTCGTCGTGCCGGGGCGCGATGATCTGTTTCTGGTGAACCCCTATGGCTGGGCCTTTTCGGAAATGACTGCGTCCCGCCTGCTGGTTTGCGATTTCAAGGGCAATGTGGTGGCCGGCGATGGGGTGCCGGAAGCAACCGCCTTTTACATCCATGCCCGCATGCATATGAACCAGCCGCGCGCCAAGGCAGCGTTTCACACGCATATGCCAAACGCCACCGCGCTTGCCATGCTGGAAGGCCCGCCCCTGGTGTGGGCCGGGCAAAGCGCGCTGAAATTCTATGGCCGCACCCTGGTGGATGAGGATTACAATGGCCTCGCCCTGGATGAGCGTGAGGGTGACCGCATCGCCGCTTCCATCGGTGACGCCGATATCGTCTTCATGAAAAACCATGGCGTGATGGTGGTGGGGGCGAGCATCGCGGAGGCCTGGGATGATCTTTATTACCTGGAACGCGCCGCGGAAGCCCAGCGGCTTGCCATGTCCACCGGGCGCAAGCTGAAGCCCGTGACGCCGGAAATCGCCGCGCGCACCTATGCACAAATGCGTGAGGGAGACCGTGAATCCGCGCGGCTGCATCTGGAAAGCATCAAGCGCATTCTGTCGCGGGAAGAACCGGAATTCATGCATTGAATGCTGCCGCCTATCAGCGCGGGTTATTGCTGCTGGTAATGACGACTTTCGGCTGGGGGATGAACTGGCCGGCGATGAAGGTGCTGCTGGCGGAATTGCCGCCGCTCTCCACGCGGGCGATTGGTGGTGGGCTTGGCTTTATCGTGCTGCTGGGCGTTGCCGTGGCGCAGAAGCAAAGCCTTGTCGTGCCGCGTGCGATTTGGGGGCGGCTGACGCTGATCTCGCTATTGAATGTTACTGCCTGGATGGGGCTTGCGAGTTTTTCACTGCTTTGGCTTTCGGCATCGGAAGCGACCATTGTTTGCTACACCATGCCGGTCTGGGCGGCGCTTCTCGCGTGGGTCGTGCTCGGGGAACGGCCAAGTCTGGCGCGCGTATTGGCTTTGGTGCTGGCGCTATCGGGCTTGGTTTATCTGGTGCTGGGCAAGGGGCTTGATCTTGGGATTGCGAAACTGCCGGGTGTGGCACTTGGGCTTGGGTCTGCGGCGCTGTTCGCGCTGGGCACTGTGCTGACCAAGCGCCTGCCGCTTGGCCTGCCGCCATCAAGTTCTGTCGCCTGGCAGGTGGGGATTGGTGTGGCGCCGCTTTTCATCGCGGCGCTTATCTTCGATCCTTTGGATTTCAGCCATGTTTCCACGCTGGGCATTGTGCTGCTGATCTACGGCGGCGTTTTCGCGCTCGGCCTTTGCTATCTTTCCTGGTTCGCGGCGCTGAAAATGCTGCCGGCATCGCTTGCTTCGCTTGGCACGGTTATCACCCCCGTGGTGGGCGTGGTGGGTGCCGCGCTGTTCCTGGGCGAGCCCTTTGGCTTCCGTGAAATCCTGGCGCTGGTGCTGGTGCTATCGGGTGTTGTGCTGGCGGTAAGGGGCTGATCTTGTTTCAGTCTGGAACCGCCATGTTATCAAGCAGGCGCACGCTACCGAGCTTGGCAGCCGCCAGCAAGCGCATGGGTGCCGCGCTTTTTTGCGTCAAAGGTTCCAGCGTTTCCGCCACTACCAGCGCCAGATAATCCGGCGCGAAGCCTGCTGCGATCAGCGGCGCCCGCCCTGCCGCCAAAATTTCGGGCACCGCACCGCCCGCTGTGATATCGCGCGCCACATCCCGCATCACCTGATACAGGATCGGTGCGGTCGCGCGTTCCTCAGCGGTCAAGAAGCGATTGCGGGAAGACATGGCAAGGCCATCCGCTTCGCGCATGGTGGGCACGGGTTGGATGTGGATCGGGATATCCAGATCGCGCGCCATGCGCGTCACGACTTGCAATTGCTGCCAATCCTTTTCGCCAAAGGCCGCGATATCGGCGCTGGTTTGCAGAAAAAGCTTGGCGCAAACAGTCGCCACACCGCGAAAATGCCCAGGTCGCGCATCGCCTTCAAAACCCTTGGACGGGCCGGCGACTTCAATCACGCTGGCGCTGCCAGGCGGATACATGGCTTCCACCGGCGGCAACCACACCAAGTCACAGCCGGCGGCGCGGAGCTTCGCGAGATCTCCATCCTCATCACGCGGATAGCGCGCCAGATCATCATTGGCGTTGAATTGCAGCGGATTGACGAAGATGGAAGCCGCCACCGCATCGGCCCCCACGGCCCGCGCCGCCGCCAGCAAGGAAAGGTGCCCATCATGCAGCGCGCCCATGGTGGGCACCAGGCCCAGGCGGCGGCCATTGCTCCGCAGCGCCGCAGAGGCGGCCCGAAGCGAAATGAGGTCTCGGCAGATCAACATCATCCCTTACTGGCGCCTTGCGCATTGCGGGACAAGCCGCAAACCGCCATGGTCCGGCGCATGAATGCTACCCTGCCTCCCATCATCCGCTTGCTCCCTGGCCGAGACCGCCGCGTGAAATCCGGCCATCCTTGGGCTTTCTCGAATGAAATCGCGATGAACCCGGCGGCCAAGGCGCTGACGCCGGGCAGTGTTGTGCGCCTTGAAGGCGATGATGGCGTGAAGCATGGCGTATGGCATTTCAACCCGCATTCGCTGATTGCCGCGCGCAAGCTGGATCGCAACCCCGATGCCGCTTGCGATGCCGCCTGGTTCAGAAAGCGCCTGCAGGAAGCGTTGACGCTGCGCGACAGACTGTTTGACCGCCCGCATTATCGGCTGATCCATGCCGAAGCCGATGGCCTGCCGGGGCTGGTGATTGATCGCTACGGCGATGCGGTGACCATCCAGGCCAATAGCGCCGGCATGGAAGCCGCCACACCCTTGATCCTGGAAGCACTGCAGGCACTGATCGCGCCGCGCATGGTGATCGCGCGCAATGACAGCGCCGTGCGCGCCCTGGAAGGCCTGGCCGAGGAAACCAAGCTGCTGCATGGCGAAGCCGGCATGATTTCAGTGGAAGAAAGCGGCCTGAGTTTCGCCGTTGATCCGCTGGGTGGGCAGAAAACCGGCTGGTTCTTTGATCAGCGCGAACATCGCGCGCGCGTCGCGCGGCTTGCCAAGGGAGCAACCGTTCTTGATGCCTTCTGCCACACCGGCGGCTTTGGTATTTCCGCCGCCGTGGCGGGTGCGGCGCATGTCACGCTTTTGGACCGGAGCGAGGCCGCATTGGCCTTGGCGCTGGAAGCCGCGCGGCGCAATAATGTTGCGGATCGCGTGGTAACGCAAAAGGCCGAGGCCCTGGAAGCTTTGGAACGCATGGTGGGCGCCGGCAAGCGTTTTGGCGTGGTGATCACGGACCCACCCGCCTTCGCCAAGGCGCGCAAGGATCAACCGGCGGCGCTGCGCGCCTATGGCAAGCTGGCGCGGCTTGGCGCGGCATTGGTGGAAAAGGCAGGGTTTTTCTTCATCGCATCCTGCAGCCATCATGTGGCACCTGGGGAATTTGCCGATGCCGTTGCCTGGGGCGTTCAACGAGCGGGGCGGGAAGCGCGCATCCTGCATATGGGTGGCGCCGGTCCGGATCATCCGCTGCACCCGATGTTGCCCGAAAGCGCCTACCTCAAGGGCATTTTGATGCAGCTCAGATGATGCGGACCGCACGGCTTGCACGCGCCTATCGCGCTTCCGGCTATTTTGCGGGCGGGCATGCGGCGCGCATAGGGCAACGCGCACCAGGTTTGGATGCGCTGCTGCGAAGCTGGCGCGTGCCGGAAGGCGTATTCATCGCCGCCGGTAATCCCTTCAGTCGCCGCATGGCTGCGGGCTGGAATGCGCGGCGCCATGCGGCTTTGCGTGAACGCCTACGCGCTTTGCCCCACATCGAAGGCAAGGGCGGCGCCAAGCGCTGGTGGGAAGCGCATTGCTTCATCGGCATCGGCGCAGCGCGGGGCAGAAAGCTTGCGCGGCTGTTTCGACAAAACGCGATGGTCGCGCTCAGGCGCGGGGCGAAGGCGCGGTTGATATGGCTGTTCTGAAAACCGCTGCTGCTTTTCTGGTTGCCGTCTTCATCCTGCGCGCGGCTTTGGGTGCGATGTTTCAGGCGCCCGGCGCGGCAGGTCCCGCCTTGGTCGAAGCCTTCGCGTTGGATTGGGCGGGCTTTGGCACGCTGGTTGGTCTTTTTTGGCTGCCGGGGCTTTTCCTCGCCTATCCCTTGGGCCTGGTGGCGCGACGATTGGGCGACAGGCGCGGCGTTTTGCTCGGGCTATTGTTGCTGATCCTTGGCGCTGTGGTCTCGGCAAGTGCTGATGCGGTCGCAGTATTGGTCGCTGGGCGCTTGCTCATGGGGCTCGGCACGCTGCTGGTGATTTTGCTGCTCACGAAAATGGTGCAGGACCGTTTCCTGGGCCGCGATCTTTTCCCGGCCATGGCGGTTTATGTGCTGGGCTGGCCCTTGGGGATTGCCGCGACGCAGGCCGCCCTGCCCGGCTTTGTGCCCGTTTTCGGCTGGCAATTCCCCTATCAGGTCGCGGCCTTTGCCGCAGGCATCGCCTTCATCGCGGTCGCACTCGCGCGCGGGCCGGAACCGCGCGCATTGCCGCCCAGCACAAGCACCAGCAGCGCACTGACGCGGGCGGAGTTTCGCCGCATGTGCCTGGCCGGCGCCTGCTGGGCGCTGGTGAATGGCGCCTATATGGTGCTGGTGAGCTTCGCGCCGCCGATGCTGATGGCGCGCGGGCTTGGCCTGGCGGAGGCGAGTTTCGCCGTCTCCCTTATTTCCTGGTCCAATCTGCTGGCCGTGCCGGCGGGTGCCTGGCTCGCGCGCCGCGCGGGGGTGGCGGGGCCGATGACGATTGCTGCGACGCTTTTCGCCATGCTGGCAGCGCTTGCCTTGCCAGTGGCGGATGCGTCCCTGGCGCCGATTTTTGGCCTGCTGCATGGGTTTTGTTACGCTCTGCCGATTACGGTGTTCTCCGCCCTGGCAGCCGAGGCCGTGGCGCCGGAACGCCGCGCGCGGGGCTTGGGGGTTTATTTTGTGTGGTTCTATGCCGGCTGCACGGGATGCCCGGCCTTTGCCGGGTGGCTGAGGGACGTGACGGGTGACGCGACAGCGCCGGTTTTCTTTGCTGTGACAGCGCTTGGCGCAGCGCTTGCGTTGTATGTCTGGTTCCGGCGTGATTTGGCGCGGGGTTAAGCCCTACCTCCGCGCCAGCAAAAACAACCGCCGAAACGGCAACAACACCGCCCCATCTGGCCCCGGCGGATAGGCCGCGCGCATCGCCTCTGCATAGGCCTCAAGAAAGCCCTTGCTCCCTTCCGTCCCCAACGCATCCAGAAACGGGCGAAGGCTTGTCCCCATGGCCCAACGCACCACCGGGTCTTCGCCGCGTAGCACATGGATATATTCCGTGACCCACAGCTCAAGCGCTGCAACACGCGGCGCGAGCAGCGCGTAATAATCATCCGGCGTCAGGATCGCGGGCGCGCTTTTCACGCGGGCCAAAACCTTCGCCCAAGGGCCTTCCCGCGCAATCCGGTCCTGTTCCGCGCGCAAGGGTGCCGCATGCATGGATGGCATTTGCACGGCCAGCACGCCGCCGGGTGCCAGGCATTCCAGCAGGCGCGGGAATAGCGTTTCATGTCCATCCAGCCATTGCAGCGCGGCATTGCTGAAAATCACAGCCGCCGGCGCTTCAGGTGCCCAAGTGCTGATATCGGCTTGCTCTGTAGCAAACCCAGCAGCGCCCGCCTTGGCCAGCATTGCGGCACTGCCATCCACACCCATCACCCGAGCACCTGGAAAGCGCGCAGCCAATACCGGCAGCGCATTCCCCGCACCACAGCCCAAATCCACCACCAGCTTCGGCGCCGCATGCGGAATCCGCGCAATCAAATCCAGCGCCGGGCGCAGCCTTTCATCCTCAAACTGCAAATAGGTCTTGGCGTCCCAAATATCCTTCGCCGTCACAGAAAACGTTCCCGGATATCCACGCTGCTTTCACGGCCAAGCTTGTCAAAATGATCGGTCAACCATTTCTCCGCCGCATCGCGCCCGAATTGGCGCAGCATGCACAAGAATTCCCAATCACCATTGAATTTCGTCGAAAGCTTGAAGGACCTGAGCCGATCCTCATCCTCAATCAAATGAATGAACAGGCGCCGATAGCGCGGCTGTTCCAAGCGCCCCGCATCCAATAGCCGCTGCACGAAATCAATCGCGCGCATTTCCGCCATCAGGCTGCCATTGAAGGTGATCTCATTCAGCCGATTGACGATATCCGAAGCACTCGTCGGCATTTCTTCGCGCACTTGCGGGTTCAATTGGATCAGCATGATATCGGGCGGCCCGCCCTGTTCATACAAAGGCCATAACGCGGGATTGCCCAGATAGCCGCCATCCCAATAGGATTCGCCCTCAATCTCCACCGCCTTGAAGACCTGCGGCAGGCAGGCGGATGCCAATAGCACTTCCGCATCCAATTCCCGCCGCGTGAAGACGCGCGGCTTGCCGGTGCGCACATTGGTGGCCGAAACAAACAGGCGCGGCGCCTTGGTTTCCTCACGCAGCCGCTCAAAATCAATGCTCTGCTTCAGCGCATCGCGCAGCGGATTGTAATTGATGGGAAAGGGATTGAGCTGATAGGGAGACAACACGCGCGACAGCGTATCAAAGGTGCGATAGGCGATGGACCAGGTCAGGTCATGCCCCCACATCGCCTTTTCCCACGGCAGCGCCTGCATGGGGCTAACCGCCAGATTGGCGGCCATGCTGCGCCAGAAACGATCCAGCGCCTTGATGGCACCCGCCGGGCCGTTTTCAATCAGGCCCTGCACCACCATGGCGCCATTGATCGCCCCGGCGGAGGTGCCGGAAAACCCATCAAAATCGATCCGCTCATCTTCCAAAAGCCGTTCCATGACGCCCCAGGTAAAGGCGCCATGCGTGCCGCCGCCCTGCAAGGCCAGGCTCAGGCGTTTCTTCGCCACCGGCTTTGCAACGGCAGGCGCTGCCGGGTCTTCCGCCGGCGCCCCGGCCCCCTTCCCAGCCGGGATATGCGCGTCCATCAGGCAGCCATCCAGCCGCCATCAATGGAAAGCGCGGCGCCATTCACCGCCCCGGAACCGGGGCCGCACAAATAGAGCGCCATGCGTGCGATATCCTCAACCTCAATCCAACGCCGCGAAGGCTGCTTCACCAGCAAATGATCGCGCAGCGCCGCTTCTTCAGAAATGCCAAACTTATCCGCAAGCGGCTTCACCTGCGCTTCCGCCAAGGGCGTTCTCACAAAGCCAGGGCAGATCGCATTGCAGGTGATGGGTGTTTCCGCGATTTCCAAAGCCACCACCTTGGTCATGCCAACCACGCCATGTTTGGCGGCCACATAAGCAACCTTGTAGGGGCTGGCCACCAGGCCATGCGCGGAAGCGATATTGATGATCCGCCCCCAACCGCGCTTCTTCATCCCCGGCAGCGCCGCGCGGATCGCGTGGAAATTGGACGACATATTGATGGCGATGATCGCATCCCATTTGTCTTCCGGGAAATCCTCGACAGGGCTCACGAATTGGATGCCGGCATTATTCACCAGGATATCCACGCCACCGAAAGCCGCTTCGGCTTCCGCCACCATGGCGCGCACCCCGGCGGGCTTTGAAAGATCCGCCGCCGAATAGGGCGCCTCCCCGCCCCCCATCGCCGCCCCCACCTTGGCACGCGCCGCGGCGATATCCTCAGGCCGGCCCATGCCATTCAGCATCACCTTCGCGCCAGCCTCGGCCAGCAGCAGCGCAATGCCAAGCCCAATGCCCGAGGTTGAACCGGTGACGAGCGCCGAGCGCCCCGCAAGCGTGCGATCCATGAAACACCTGTGTCACGTTAAGTTGACACCCCTTAGCGGAGATCAATCAAAAAAGAAACTGGGCGAGACCGAAAAACCAGCCCTGCCAAAGCCCCCCATTCAATGGCGTTCGTAGATCAACCGCGCGCGGATCGTACCTGGCAGGGCGCGGAGTTCGGCCAGAATCTCCTCCGCCTCCTTCCGCGCCTCGGCGCTATCTATCACCAGATAGCCGATATTGCCCGCGGTCTGGAGATACTGGGCGGAGATGTTCAAGCCGCGCCGGCCAAAGATTTCATTGATGCGCGAAAGCATGCCAGGCGTGTCCCGATGCGCATGGGTCCAACGCGCGCCCGATGGCCGCGCCGGCAATTGCACCTGCGGGAAATTCACCGCACCAAAGGTCGCTGCGGTGTCGGAAAAATCAATCAGTTTGCGCGCCACTTCCTGCCCAATGCGCGATTGCGCTTCCCCCGTGCTGCCACCGATATGCGGGGTCAAAATCGCATTCGGCAGGCCCTGCAAGGGGGAGACAAACGCCTCCCCATTGCGCGATGGCTCCACCGGGAAAACATCCACCGCAGCCCCCAGCACATGCCCATCCTTCAAGGCCGCCGCGAGCGCTTCCAAATCCACCACCGTGCCGCGCGCATTATTCACGAAAACGGCACCCGGCTTCATGGCGCGAATCTCGGCCTCACCAAACATGCCCATGGTTTCAGGTGTTTCGGGCACATGCACCGTGACCGCATCGGATTCGGCCAGCAGCGCATGCAGGCTTGGCATGGGCTGAGCATTGCCATGCGGCAGCTTCGTCGTGTGATCGTAATAGATCACCCGCATGCCAAAGGCTTCCGCCAGCACCGAAAGCTGCGCGCCGATATTGCCATAGCCGATGATGCCAAGCGTCTTGCCGCGCACTTCCCAGCTATTGGCCGCGGATTTGTCCCATTCCCCGCGATGCGCTGCGTTGGATTTCGGGAAGATGCCGCGCATCATCATAATGATTTCGCCAAGCGTCAGTTCCGCAACCGACCGCGTATTGGAAAACGGCGCATTGAATACCGGAATGCCGCGCGAAGCCGCCGCTTCCAAGGCCACCTGATTGGTGCCGATGCAAAAGCAGCCAATGGTTATCAGCCGATCCGCCGCCGCCAGCACTTCCTCTGTCACCTGGGTGCGAGACCTGATGCCCAGCACATGCACGCCCTTCAGCGCGCGGGCCAGCACGGCGCCATCCAGCGCCTTGCTTTCGCGTTTGACGGAACGATAGCCAGCATCGGCCAAAAGCTCGACAGCGCTATCGGAAATGCCCTCAAGCAACAGGATTTTGATCTTGTCCTTGGGGAGGGAGAGGCGGGTAGGGCTCATGGGGGCCGGTTCCTGCGCCTCATTCGCCCCGGTTTCAAGGGGCAAACCGCCCCGGCGCGCCTTTCCCCTTGCCGTAATCGCATCTTGCGACGCATTGTGGCGCTGCAACAGAAGCCTTTTGCCTGGGATAGAAGATGGATTTCGCCGCCCTCTCCGAATGGGTCAATCTGGCCATACGCTGGCTGCACCTGATCACGGGCATCGCCTGGATCGGGGCGTCCTTCTATTTCATCTCGCTTGACAATCAGCTTGACCCGCCGGCTGACAAGAACCCCCTCGTACGGGGTGAGCAATGGGCGATCCATGGCGGGGGGCTCTACTACAAGCGCAAATACCTCTTGGCGCCGGAAAAGCTGCCGGAAAAGCTCCATTGGTTCAAATGGGAAGCCTATTGGACCTGGATCAGCGGCTTCGCGCTGTTTGTGCTGATCTATTGGGGCCAGGCATCCAGCTATTTGATTGACCCTGCCGTGATGCCCCTTTCCCCCTGGCAGGCCATTGGCATCAGCGCGGCGATGCTGGTGGGTGGTTGGGTGGCTTATGATCTGGTGTGCCGCTCCAAACTCGGGGAAAATGAGGCGCTGTTGGGCGTGATCGGCGCCGTGTCTTTGGCCGTGGTGGCTTATGTGTCCTGCAAGATATTCTCGGGCCGCGGTGCGTTTTTGCAGGTGGGCGCCATGACTGGCACCATCATGGTCGCCAATGTCGCCATGGTGATCATCCCCGGCCAGCGCAAAATGGTGGCGGCGATGAGTGCGGGGGCAACGCCCGACCCCAAATATGGCCGCTGGGGCAAGCAAAGGAGTGTGCATAACACCTACCTGACGCTGCCGGTGATTTTCATCATGATCTCCCCGCATTACCCCATGACCTGGCAGCACCCGCTGAATTGGCTGATCCTGCTGGTGATTGGCCTGGCCGGCGCCTTGGTGCGGCAATACTTCGTGCTGCGCCAACAGGGTCGGAATGCGCTTTGGCTGCCCGGCGGCGCGGTGGCCGCCATGGTCGCGGCCTTCTTCATCGTGCAATCCGGCAAAAAGGATTTCACCACCGCCGAGGTGCCTGCCTTTACCGAAGTTCAGGCCATTGTCGCCGCCCATTGCGTGAGCTGCCATGCCGCCCGCCCAAGCTTTGAAGGCATTGCGGCGGCGCCCAAGGGCGTGATCATGGAAAACCCGGCGCAAATCCGCCGCTGGGCGGCTTCCATACGTCAGCAGGTACAGACCGAGGCCATGCCCCCCGGCAATATGACCGAAATCACCGCCGAGGAACGCGCCAAGCTGATCGCCTGGGTCGCCGCCGGCGCGCCCTTGGAGTGAAGGAAAACACCATGGCCCGCAGCGGACCCGGTTCCCTTTCGACGCATGTGCTGAACACGGCTGAAGGCATCCCGGCTGAGGGCATGGTGGTGGCGCTGTGGCGCATGGACCCCGCGCCGGTGCTGGTGACCACCAAGCGCACCAATGCCGATGGCCGCACCGATGGCCCGCTGATGAGTGCGGCGGAGTTTCAGCCCGGGCGCTATGAATTGCGCTTCGCGGTGGCGGATTACTTCCGCGCGCGCGGCCAGGGCAACGATCTCGCCTTTCTGGATGTTGTGACCCTCGCGGTTGGGCTTTCGGCCGATCAGGGGCATTACCATGTGCCGCTGCTCTGTTCGCCCTGGAGTTATTCGACCTATAGGGGGTCGTAAGACGAACCTTAACCTCAGCCTGATCGCCTATTCAGGGCCGCCACATGATCGGGCCCCGCGTAAGTTCATCAGGCAGAAATACAAAACCGGGATAGCTGCGCCACGGACATGGCGACACCCATGGGCTTTATCCG
>JBIIIE010000355.1:0-3290 GCA_044235135.1 Roseomonas sp.
ACCGCGGTGGTCGCATCCGGCATCAGGATCATGTCTGATTCATTGATCGCCTTCCAGCCCGCGATGGAGGAACCATCAAACATGATCCCTTCTTCGAAGACTTCCGGTTCAATGGTGGAGACATGCTGGGCAGTGTGCTGCCACTTGCCGCGCGGATCCGTGAAACGGAAATCCACATATTCCACGCTATGTTCCTTGATCATCTCCATAACCTTGGAGACGGCGTTGCCACCCGCGGCGGCTGCTGGCTTTTTGGCCATACTTTGCGATCCTATTCCCTGCTAGCGAACCCCGAAAGAAACTGCCCCGAGCCGCGACTTCGGTATCCCGCGACCCAGTCCGGCACCAGGCAAGTACCCCAGGGGCACCTGCCCGGCTTATTCAGGCGCGGCAGGGTCTATTCCCGCCACCCACGCCCCGCAACCCCCGCCGAGATGGGGTGGGGCGAAACTCAAAGGCCTCAGACCGCGTCTTCGCCCCGCTCACCGGTACGAATGCGGATCACTTCAACAACATCCGATACAAAAATCTTGCCATCGCCGATCCGGCCCGTACGGGCGGCGGCCTGGATGGCCTCAACAGCGCGGTCGAGCATGTCGTCGCTGCAAATCACTTCCACTTTCACCTTGGGCAGAAAATCAACAACATATTCGGCGCCGCGATAGAGCTCCGTATGGCCCTTTTGCCGGCCAAAACCCTTCGCTTCGATGACTGTGAGGCCTTGAAGGCCGATTTCATGCAGCGCGTCCTTCACCTCATCCAGTTTGAAGGGTTTTATGATGGCCTCGATCTTTTTCATCGCTCCCCGTTCCATCATGGGGTTGACCCCATGCCATAATCGGCGGCGCCGCGCCCCGCTTCCTCGCGCCGCATATGGCATGCTGCGGGGGGCGGGGACAATCGCACCCAGGCAAGAAAAACGCTTTTCTGGGCAGAGGTCGCCTAAAATTTGGTCATGAAGCCCAAAATCGTGGCATTGCCGCCTGATGGCTTGCCCCCCACCGCATCGCACCCCATAAGCGGCTCAGGGCTGGCAGCGACCAGCCGGGTTCAACGCAGTCGGGCAGGTTAGATGAAGCCGCAGAACGAAGTCCTTTCAGGTATTGGCACCACCATCTTCACCGTCATGTCGGCGCTCGCCAATCAGCATGGCGCGGTCAATCTGGGCCAGGGTTTCCCTGATTATGATGGCCCGGCCGATGTGATCCATGCCGCCGCCGCCGCGCTATTGGATGGGCGCAACCAATATCCGCCCATGAGCGGCGTGCCGGAACTCCGCCAGGCGGTGGCCCACCACAATAAGCGCTTCTATGGCATTGACGCCGACCCGAATGCCGAGGTGGTGGTCACCTCTGGCGCCACTGAGGCGATCACCGCCTGCCTTATGGCCGTGCTCAATCCCGGCGATGAATGCGTGCTGATTGAACCGCTTTATGACACCTATTTGCCGGTGGTGCGGCTGCTCGGCGCGGTGCCGAAGCTGGTCAGGCTCAGCCCGCCGGAATGGGCGCTGCCGCGCGCGGAATTGGCAGCGGCTTTCGGCCCCAAGACCAAGGCGCTGCTCCTGAACACGCCGATGAACCCAACGGGGAAGGTTTTTACCGAAGAAGAACTCCGCTTCATCGCGGGCTTGCTGGAACAGCATGATTGTTACGCCATTTGCGATGAGGTCTATGAACACCTGACCTTTGATGGCGCCAAGCATATCCCGCTGATGACGCTGCCCGGCATGCGTGAACGCTGCATGCGGGTTGGCAGCGCGGGCAAGACCTTTTCGCTGACGGGCTGGAAGATCGGCTATATTACCGCGGATCGCAGCATCGCACCCAATGTGACGAAGGCGCACCAGAACCTTACCTTCACCACCGCGCCCAATCTGCAGCGCGGTGTGGCGGTGGGGCTCATGAAGGATGATGCCTATTTCAACGGGCTTTCCGCGCATTTGCAGGCGAAGCGCGATAAGCTTGGCGCGGGCTTGGCACGTCTTGGCTTTGATGTGCTGCCGACCAAGGGATCCTATTTCATCACGACCGATTTCCGCCCGCTTGGCTTCAATGGCGATGATGTCGCCTTTTGCCGCACGCTGACCGAAGAAGCGAAGGTCACTGCCATTCCGGTGACGGCGTTCTACGCCAGCGAAGATGCGCCATCACATTACGCGCGCTTTGCCTTCTGCAAGGGCGATGCGGTGATTGATGAAGCGCTGGCGCGGATGGAAAGCTGGCTGGCGAAAAGGCGGGGTTGATACCAGTTTAATAGGGTCATCAACAGGTCGGCAGTTTCATTGCCTTTGAAGCCGGGGCTTTTGAACTTACCAAGCGGAGATGTTTCTTGCTTAAGGGAACTTAAATGCGAGTCATCCTTTCACAGGTACCTCGTTGGTGGCCACTAGCAGTGTTGGCAGTGCCAGCCCTGGGCTACACCCTTTTTCGTTCCAATCAATTCCAGTATTGGGACGGGGCGGTAGGCAATTTGGTGGCTACCCTCTTGGGCATCATTGCTGGCGTTCCCGTTGCACTTCACTTGGAACGGAGACGCGCGGCCAATGAAGCTAAAGAAAAAAAGCGTGAAGAGATTCGTATAAAAAAAGAAATGCTAACGCTTTTGCGAGAAGAGTTGCAGGATAATTCAAATCGCTTACAGCGTAGGGTAGATCTAAAACCTTCTATTCCGATTGAACCTCTGAAGATGTCCAGTTGGGTCGCTCTGCGGGAAAGTGGCGATCTCAAATATATTTCTGAGCCAAATTTGATAAGTTATATCGCAAATTTCTATCGTTTTTTGGCAATAATCCAAGATCGAGAGGAACATTTCATGCAGTGTCAATACGGTGCCGGCAACGCCGTTAAATTTGATGATGGCGAGGCAGCACCTCAAAAAATTCTCAGTATCATCTTTCATTTTCATTCACCTGCGTTAGAGAGTTTTCAAGTCGCTTTCGCTGCCATAGAAAAGGCTCTCAACGAGCCATGAATTGGAAAAAATCTGAGGCTGCACCGAAAGAGTTAAAGCACTTCGATTGACGTTCTCAGCAACACTAATATTTGGCTTGTCTCGTACTACTCAACAACTCCCATATCGCAACAGGGTTGATGCCACTCAGTTTGGCTGAGAGCATCGCTTCTTTATAATTGCCCGGCAGCGCTCCCGCCAAGCTGCGCGCAATATGATTGTACACCTACGATATTCCCCTGACAGTGACCGCATTTGAAGCAGGCCTCAGGCGGCGTTGAGTTTGGCAGTTTTTGTCTGGCTGGTCACCTCCGTGTTGCTGGTTTTTGGCATGCCCT
>JBIIIE010000057.1:0-11547 GCA_044235135.1 Roseomonas sp.
GTACCGCCGTGCCGGAGGATTTGGTCAGGACCACCATGGATTGCGTGTGCAGCGGCTGCGTATAATCAATCACCAGCGCGCGTTCGATCGTGCGTGTGATGGCGCCGAGCACGATGTCAATGCGGTCAGATTGCAGGAAGGGAATGCGGTCCGGGCTGCCGACCTGCACGATTTCAAGCTCCACATTCATGCGCCGCGCTATTTCGCGCGCGATATCGGCATCAAATCCGTCAATCTGGTTGCGTTCATTGAAGGTGCCGAAGGGCGGCAGGGTTGGGTTGATGCCCGCACGCAGCCGACGTGAAGACAGCACCTGATCAAGCGGCCTTGCCTGCACCGGCAATACTGCGCCAGCGGCCATCGTGGCGGCGAGGGCGAAAAGGGAACGGCGATCTGTCGTGGTCATTCTTATCTCCTGCTCAATCCAATTGCTGCTTAGCTTAGTCGCCTTGGGGTAAGGGCTGCAAGATAGGTTTACGGTGGGACGATCAAAGCCTTGGCTTGCTGCGGCGGTAGGCTTGAGGACTAGCCGATGCCTTAATGGCCACACAGAAATCATGGTATTGCCGCTGACGCATGCGCGGGCGAATTCAGACGCGCGTGGCGCATGGTGCTGGCGATTTCATCAATCGTCACATTGGCGGTCGCGCCATCCAGCAGCCGGCCCTTGCTTTCATCAAGCGCCAGGCGCTGGGCTTCGACCTTCAGGGCGAGTTGCGCAACCTTTAGCCGGGCGAAAGGCGTGCCCTCGGCTACTGCGCAGCCAGTGATTGGGGAAAGCTGCGGGTCCGCTGTTTCCAGCAGCCGGGCGCGTGTCTTGGTGATGTCCCATTGGCCATCCGGCTCGCGCGCGATGCGCCCGGTGCGTTCGGCCTTGTGCATGGTGGTGTCGCTAACGCCTAGGCGTCGCGCGGCTTCACGCGTGGAGGGTGCCCGTCTCGCGGCTGGTGCGCTGCGTGATGCGCCAGCCCATCCATTCCGCGGTGGTCTTGGTGACGGCGTCCGCGAGGCTCGCGCCGTGATGCATTTCGCCATTCACCACATCCGCGAAGTGGCGCCCGTAGCGGCTGTCGAGGAAGGCGCGAACCGAGGCGGGATCCGTGCTGGTCGCGTTGTGGATCGCGGTATAAGCAATCGGCCAGGCAGGTGCTGCGTGCTCGCGCATGGTGCCCCAGAAACCCCAGTCTTGGTTTTCGGTGGGAAGGATCGTGCTCATCTGTTTGTCTCCGTCATTGGCAGGGGAAATCCCCTGCGTGTGACAGACAATTCGCGCTGTGATGGGGGCTGAGCCAAGCGAAGCAGATAACCAATTTCTTTAATTTATCACAATAGACTGCGATAGCTAAAATATGCGGGAGCTTTTGGAGCAAGGCTATCTATGATGGCAAGCCACCCATCCTTTTTTCCCACTAGCCTCTAAACGCGGTCGCTCTGCCCGACAAAGCTCTGTGGCCTTGAGGCAACGCGGGTGAAAGGCACATCCAGATGGAGGAGAAAGTGGAGATGGTAATTCACCACGAATAAGCTTGAACGTCACGCCAATGTTTCCAGATAGCGAAAGCTTTGGAACGCTATCTAGCAATGCTTGCGTATAAGGATGCTGAGGCGTCGAATAAAGCGTTTCCGCTGCCGCTAGCTCAACAATGCGCCCGAGATACATAACAGCAACCCGATCACTGACATGGCGGACCACGGAAAGGTCATGGCTAATGAAGATCGTCGTCAGACCAAATTCCTGACGCAACTCAAGAAACAGATTGAGGATTTGCGCCTGAATTGAAACGTCCAGCGATGCCACGGGTTCATCGCAGATAAGCACTTCCGGTCGCATGGCCAAGGCGCGCGCGATGGCAATACGTTGACGCTGCCCTCCGGAAAACTGATGTGGAAAACGCGTAGCATAAGCGGGATCCAGCCCGACCCTTGTGAGCCATTCTACCGCAAAGCTGGTGGCTTCGCTGCGCGTGATCAAGCCATGGGCGATTGGCCCTTCGGTGATGGTTTCACCCACGCGCCGCCGTGGATTGAGTGATGCAAAGGGGTCCTGAAACACGGTTTGAATACGCGTTGTGGTCTTGCGCCCAGCCTGCATCGGGGGCGCGCCACTCAGGCGTATTCTGCCTTCGCTTGGCTCTAGAATGCCCGCCAGCATACGGCCAAGGGTTGATTTGCCGCAGCCGGATTCTCCAACCAAACCAAGCGTCTCGCCACGATGTACGGCAAGCGACACATCAGTCACCGCCAATACTGGCCGTCGGTCCAGCTCGGCGCCGAATAGGCCGGCGATGCGGTCGCCCAGCGTCACATGTGGGCTGAAACGGCGCGAGACATTCTGCGCTGTCAAAATCTCAGTCATGCGGGAGCCGGCAGTGGATGATGGCAAAAGGCTCCGTGGTGCTGATCACCGACAGCTGGCGGTTCGGATCGGCAAAGATCATCCGCGTGCGCGCATCGCGGGGCAAAGGGACAGCCGGGCGTCACATGAAGCGGTGAGGGTGTGCTGCCCGGAATCTGCCTGAGTTGCTGGCCCGGATCAGCCATGGCGGGTAGGCTATCCAGCAGCCCGCGCGTGTAAGGATGCAAGGGTGCCCGCAATACATCTGAAACCGGTCCGAATTCCACAATGCGGCCCAGATAAAGCACAATCACGCGATCAGCCAGTGAAGACACAATGGCAAGATCATGGCTGATCCAAATGAGCGCCGTGCCGCTTCCCTGCGCGAGTGTTTTCATCTCAGCCAGGATTTGCGCCTGTATGGAAACATCCAGGGCCGTGGTCGGTTCATCGGCGATGATCAATTCCGGTTCATGCAGCAGCGCGATGGCAATCGCCACACGTTGGCGCATGCCGCCGGAAAATTCATGCGGATAGGCGTTCAGTCGTTTTGCTGCATCAGGAATACCAACGCGCGCCAGGCTGCGTGCCGCTAACGCCAGAGCGGCCCCATCACCGCCCCCGCCATGCGCCTGTACGGCCATCGCCATCTGTTGACCAATGGTCAGAACAGGATTCAGCGTCGCCGCCGGGTCCTGAAAAATCATCGCAATCCGCTTGCCGCGAAGCTTGCGCATTTCAGCTTGCGATCGCCCCACCAATTCCTGCCCCTGAAACATCACGGAACCGCCAGCGATGCGCCCCGGCGGATCGAGCAGCCCGATCAGGGAAAAGCCGGTCACCGATTTGCCGGAACCGGATTCACCTACAAGGCCAAGTATTTCGCCGCGTTCGAGCGTGAAGGAAATTCCATTTACCGCCTTGACCGTACCGGCACGGGTTTCGAAATGCGTGCGCAGATCGCGCACCTGAAGCAGTGCTGGGTTCATCGGCGCAGCCTTGGATTGAACTGATCGCGCAACTGATCACCGACAATATTGATAGCGACAATCAATATAATGAGCGCGATGCCCGGATAAACGGAAATCCATGTCCGCCCACTCATCATGTATTGGAAGCCATTGGCAATCAGCATGCCAAGTGAAGGCTCTGTCGGTGGCAGGCCGAGCCCTAGGAAGGACAATGTCGCTTCCAGTGAAATCGCATTGGCGATCTGCACTGTACCAACAACAATCAGTGGCGGCAGGCAATTCGGCAATAGGTGGCGCAGCACAATACTGCGCCCTGGCAGCGGCGTGGCGCGCGCGGCTTCAATGTAGTCCTTCTGCCGTTCCGCAGTTGCTGCACCATAGGCAGTGCGAGCGAAATATGCGTATTGAGCCGTGACCAAGGCGATGATCAGCGGCACCCGCCCCTGCCCCAGCACCGCAACCAGCACCAGCGCCAGCAGAATCGCGGGGAAGGAAAGCTGCAAATCCACCAGCCGCATTATCCCCTGTTCGATCTTGCCGCCGATATTGGCTGCCATGATGCCAAGCGCGGTACCGATACCAAAGGCCACTGCACCGGCAGCAATCCCCATCTGCAAGGAAATGCGCAAGCCATAGAGAATGGCCGAGAACAAATCCCGCCCCTGCGCATCTGTCCCAAGCCAATGCACATAACCGCCTGACCCAACAAAACCCGGTGGCCGCCGCGCATCCCTCAAATTGAGATTGGCGAGATCATAAGGGTCCTGCGGTGCGATCAGCGGTGCGGCAAGCGCGGCCGCAACAATCAGCACCACCGCCAGAAGTGCGAGGGTGGCAACCCAATTCGCACGATAATCGCGCCAGAATGCCGCCATCATACCCGCCTTCCACGCCTGAGGCGCGGATCGAGCACGGCGTAGGTAAGGTCAACTACCAGATTGATGGTCACAAAAAGAAACGCGACCAAAACCAGATAACCCACCATGACGGGCCGATCGAGAGAGGTGATCGAATCAATAATCAGCTTGCCAACCCCTGGCCAGGAAAAGATCGTTTCGGTCACCACCGCAAAAGCAAGAGTGGAGCCGAATTCCAGGCCAAAGACAGTCACCAAGGGAATGGAAATCAACCGTAACACATGTCGGCGCAGAATGGTGAAATCAGAAAGCCCTGCAGCGCGGGCGAATTTGACGGTATCGGACAGCATGATCTCCCGCGTGCCGGCGCGCGACAGGCGGATCAACAGGGCAAGCTTGAACAGGCTGAGATTGAGCGCTGGCAGCGCCAGAAACCGCAACCCATCCCAGGTCAGGAAGGACCAGCCGATACCAAACACCTCAACCGTTGGTCCGCGATCACCAGCGGGTAGCCAATCGAGATTGACGGCAAAGGTTAGAATGAGAATGAGCCCTACCCAAAAGGTAGGTACTGAAAATCCCAAAACCGAGGCCGCCATGATCGCCTTGGAAACCGTGCTTTCCGGCCGATAGCCTGCGTATATACCAAGCGGAATACCGATAAAGGCGCCGATCAGCACCGAAGCCAGCGCTAGCTCCAAGGTTGCTGGTAGTCGGCTCAGCACCAATTGCAGGACTGGAATATTCAGCACGAAGCTCCGCCCCAGATCGCCCTGCAGCAGCCGGCCCAGAAATGCCAGATATTGCCGCCAAAGTGGCTGATCCAGGCCATAATGGCGAATGGTGGCTTCCCGGATATCCTGTGTGGCGTCTGGGGAAATCAGCACGTCAATCGGATTGCCGATGGCATAGACGCCCAGAAACACAAGCAGGGACATGGCCAGCATGACAAAGCCAGCCTGAATGAGGCGCTGAATGATATACCCAAGCATTACCCACGATTATCCGGCATTTGACAGCCAGCGCAAGCTATTCCTAGCATCCAACGACAGAAGGCTGTTGGGAGAAATGATCATGCGTTGGAGTAACCGCCGCTTTGCCCTGGCAACCCTTGGCATGGCCTGTATGGCTGGCGTGGCTTCTGCCCAGACCCTCACTATGGGCGTGATTGCCGGGCCTGAAAGCATTGACCCGCATTTCACCGCAACCGGCACCCATTCCGAAGCGCTGAAGCACGTTTTCGATACGCTGACGCATTCCGGGGATAAGCTGCAGATCGAACCGGGCCTTGCGGAATCCTGGCGCATTGTGGACCCGACCACATGGGAATTTCGGCTTCGTCGCGGCGTAAAATTCCATGATGGATCCGACATGACGGCGGAAGATGTTGCCGCTTCCATCCGCCGCATGCAGCAATTATCGGGTCCAAACCCAACCCGCATCTATGTGCGTCGTGTGCAGGAAATCCGGATTGTTGATCCGCACACCATCCAGATCATCACCGATGGACCGGCTCCAACACTGCCCAATGATTTCATTCGGCTATTCATTACCTCGGCCCGCGCCACTGCCGGGTTGACGCCGGAGAATTCGAATGAGGCGTTCAATAGCGGGCGTGCGGCCATCGGCACCGGGCCGTATCGGTTTTCCTCCTGGACGCCGCGCGAGCAGTTCACTGTAGAACGCAGCGATAATTACTGGGGCAGCCGCCCAGCCTGGGGTCGCGTGGTACGGCGTGAAATCTCCAACCCTGCCGCGCGCGTGGCGCAGCTTCGTACCGGCCAAGTGGATATGATTGTGCGCGTACCGGCGGCCGATGTCGCAACCCTGGAACGTGACCGTAATATCAGTGTGCTGAAGGCCGAGACGGTATATGTCTTCAACCTGGCACTTGATCAACGCGAACCTACGCCGCAAGTGACGGCGCGCGATGGTTCGCGCCTGGCTGCCAATCCCTATCGCGATGCGCGGGTGCGTGAGGCGATTGACCTTGCTATTGATCGCCGCGCGCTGGCGGAAATTGCCATGGAAGGGCTTGGTTCACCCGTTAGCCAAATGGTGACGCCTGGTATTTTTGGCTTCAACCCGGCACTGACGATTCCAACGCCCAATATCAATCGTGCGCGTCAGCTGTTGACCGAAGCTGGCTATCCCAATGGTTTTCGCATGGTGCTGAATTTCACCAATAACCGCCTGCCCGGTGATGCCGGCGTTGGTGCTGCGATGACACAAATGCTGGCGCGTATCGGCCTTGAAGTGCAGGCCGCGGGCCAGCCGGCAGCCGTGATTTTCCCAGCCCGCGCGCGGGGTGAGCTTTCGAACATCATGGCCGGCTGGGGCACCCTGACCGGGGAGGCGAATTACTATTACGCCGCCAATGCGCATTCCAATAACGCGCAGCTTCGCCTTGGCGCCTTCAATTGGACCGGCTTTGCTGATCCGGAAATTGATCGGCTGATTCAAGCCGCCAATGTGGAGTTGGATGACAAGAAGCGCGAAGAATTGCTGCAACAGGTGGGCGCACTTTGGAATGACAGGCGCGTAGTCATTCCCCTCGCGGCGGTGGCTTCCGCCTGGGCCATGCGGCGTGATCGCGTGACGCTGCGCGTAGGCCGCAGCGATGAAGAAACCTATGCCTGGGATGTAAGCCCGGTCAACCGCTAAGCACGAAGCCTTCGTCCATGCGCATTGCTGATATGAATTGGATGCAGGTGGAGGCTTACCTCCGCCAGGATGATCGCTGCGTCTTACCCTTTGGCAGTACTGAACAGCACGCGCAGCTTTCGCTTTGCGTGGATGCGATCCTGGCCGAAAAGGTGGCGGTGGAAGCCGCAGAGCCTTTGGGCATTCCCGTCTATCCCGCCATGCCTTTTGGGCTGGCGCCGTATTTTGCTGCGTTTCCAGGCAGCATTTCGCTCAAGGTGGAAACGCTGCTCGCGGTGGCGCGTGATCTGATCGAATGTGTAGCGCGCGCCGGTTTTCGCCGTATTCTGATTGTCAATGGCCATGGCGGAAATGCGCCTGTTGGTGCGCTGGCCTTGCAGATGATGACAGAAAATCCTGCACTTTCGATCAAGTTCCACAATTGGTACAATCAGCCGCAGACCTGGGAAGCTGCCATGGCGATTGATCGTTCAGGCAGCCATGGCAATTGGATGGAAAACTTCCCCTGGACGCGGCTTGCCAATGCGCCATCGCCTTCCGGTGCCAAGCCTTCGGTGGATATGGCTCTGATGAAGGCAAGCCCGCCCGCCAAGGTGCGCGACATGCTCGGCGATGGGTCCTTCGGTGGCGAATGGCGCAAACCGGATGAGGATATGCTACGGCTTTGGCAAGCCGGCGTCGCGGAAACCCGCGCCGCGTTGGAGGGACCATGGCCGACCCGTTAGTCATTTGGGGTGCTGGCGCCATTGGCGGCACGCTTGGCGCGCATCTGGCGCGTGCGGGGCATGAGGTGTTGCTGGTGGATACCGTGGCCGAGCATGTCGAAGCCTGTCGCACCGAGGGTTTGAGGATTTTCGGACCCGTCACGGAATTCACGCAAATTATCCCTGCTGTCACGCCAGAGGAACTGAAGGGTCGCTATTCGCGCATTGTGCTCGCGGTCAAGGCGCAAGCCACCAAGGCGGCCCTGCCTGTTTTGGCACCGCATCTCGCAGATAATGGTTTTGTTTTCTCCGCCCAAAATGGCCTGAACGAATTGGAAATTGCTGAAACCGTGGGCGCTGAACGCACCATGGGCTGCTTCGTCAATTTCGGTGCGGATTGGCATGCTCCGGGGCAGATACTTTACGGCAATCGCGGCGCTTTCGTGGTGGGGGAAATTGACGGCAGCATCCATGATCGCACGCGCGCGATGCATGCGCTCTGTCAATCCTTCGAACCGGATGCGATTCTGACAAACGATATCTGGTCCTATCTTTGGGGCAAGCTCGCCTATGGCGCGATGCTTTTCGCCACAGCGCTGAACCATGATTCCATGAGCGAGAATTTCGCCGATACGCGCCGCATGCCCGTTTGGCTCGCTTTGGGGCGAGAGGTTGCGGCAACCGCGCTTGCCCGCGGCGTAACCCCACGCGGCTTCGGTTCCTTTGATCCCATGGCCTTCGCGCCGGGGCGCACTGATGCGGATGGGATCAGGATGGTTGAATGGTTGCGCGATTACACGGCGGTTGGCGCCAAGACGCATTCGGGTATTTGGCGTGATCTTGCCGTGCGCAAACGCAAGACCGAAGCCGAGGCGCAGTTGATGATCATGCCAAAGCTTGCCGCGCAGAAGGGCATCGCGACGCCTGCACTGAATGCCTTGGGCCGGCTGATCAAGGATATTGAAGAAGGCCGCCGGGAACAGTCACCGGAAAGTTTCAACGCCCTACTGGATGCCATTGCTTGACTGACGCTGTTCTGGAAAAGCTGCTCGCTGAACGGGCGCAATTCATCGCGCGGCTTGCGGAGCTTGTCGCCTGCCCATCGGTTTCGACCGACCCTGCCTATGCGGATGGGATGGCGGCGGCGCGGCGTTGGTTGATGGAGCGCCTGACTGCGCTCGGCTTTCAGGACGCGCGGGAAATCGCTGCGGGCGGGCATCCGGCTGTCACTGCGCGCTGGCATGGCGCGGGGCCTGAGGCACCCATCTTGCTGGTCTATGGTCATTATGATGTGCAGCCACCTGATCCCGCGAATGCCTGGGCCTCTCCGCCGTTTCAGCTTACGTCGCGTGATGGTCGGCTTTATGCGCGCGGCGTTTCTGATGATAAGGGGCCGTGTCTTTTGGCGGTTGAAACGCTGGGCGCCTTTATCGCTGTTGAAGGCAGGCTGCCCGTCAATGTGACGTTGCTGTTGGAAGGTGAGGAGGAATGCGGTTCAGCGACGCTCGGCGCCTTGCTGACGCGCCATCGCGGTTTGCTTGCCGCAGATGCGGTGCTTTCTGCCGATGGCGCGCGCTGGCGGGCGGATTTGCCGACAATGACGGTGGGGACGCGCGGCAATACCGGCATGGAAATCACGCTGCGTAGTGCGGCCAAGGATCTGCATTCCGGCCGTTATGGCGGCGTGGCACCGAATGCGCTGCATGCCATGGCAAGCCTGATCGCGACATTGCATGATGCGGATGGGCAGGTTGCGGTGGAAGGCTTTTGGGCCGGCGCCAGCGCACCATCACCCGAACAACGCGCGGAATTGACATGTATTCCCTTGAATGTGGCGCAGCATGACGATTCAATCGGGATCGCGCCGAGCCATCTTGCGCCGGCGGATTTCCTGGAACGGCTTTGGCTGCGCCCGACGCTTGATGTGAATGGCATGTGGGGCGGCTATACCGGCGCGGGCGGCAAGACCGTCATTCCCGCCCTGGCGCATGCGAAGCTTTCGATGCGCCTGGTGCCAGGCCAAGACCCGGCGCTTGCGCGTGAAGCTGTCGCCCATCATCTGCGTGCGCATTGTCCCAAGGGCGCAGAGCTTTCCATCACCAACACGCGCGACGGCACTTATGCCTACTCACTGGCCGCTTCGCATCCCTTGTTGCTGGCGGCAGAGGCAGCGCTGGAACGCACAACTGGCAAGAAGCCTCTGCGCGTTCGCATGGGTGCTACGCTGCCGCTGGCAGATATCGCGCGCAATGTGGCGGGCATTGATACCGTGATGTTTTCCTTCGCGACGGCGGATGAGGATTTTCACGCCCCCAATGAAAACTGGCGCGAATCCTCAATCGCCGAGGGCTTTGCCGCCTGGGTTGCGCTGCTTCGTGAATTGAATGGTGCGAAGCGCGACGCTTTTTCCTCTGCCAAGTAAGGACCCCCCATGGATATCCGCTTTGACAATGTCACCGTTGCTGTCACGGGTGCCGGGCATGGTTTTGGCCAGGCCATTGCGCGCGCCTTCGCCGCCCTTGGTGCGCGGGTCTTTGCCTGCGATGTTTCGGCCGCTGAATTGACTGAGACCGCCAAGGCGCCGGGCACCATTACCACCGATGCGTTTGACTTGACTGCGAAGGGCGCAGCCGCCGGCTGGATCAAGCGCATTGAAGATGCCACCGGCGGTCCAATTGAAATTTTGGTTTCCAATGCCGGCGGCGTACGCGGCCAAGTGATGCGCCCAATCGAGGAAGTAAGCGATGAGGATTGGCACGCCATCATTGACATCAACCTGCATGCTGCCTTTGCGCTGGCGCGTGCCTCGGCACCCGGAATGAAGAAAGCCAAGAAGGGGCGCATCGTCACCATCAGTTCCGGCGCGGGCTTGAAGGCAAGCCTGACCGGCATTCAGGCTTATGGCGCTGGCAAGCATGGCTTGGTTGGGTTGACGCGGCAGCTTGCGCGCGAATTCGGGCCTTACGGCATCACGGTGAATTCTGTCGCGCCGGGCTTCGTGCTTTCCAACCCATCAAGCATCAAGCAATTCGAAAGCTATGGCGATGAAGGGCAGAAGGCGCTGATCGGACGACTTGCCATGCGCCGTCTTGGTTCGGTTGAGGATATTGCCAATGCCGTGCTGTTTTTTGCCAGCCCCTATGCCGCTTGGGTGACTGGGCAGGTGCTGCCGGTTGATGGCGGCAATGCGTGATATCTGTTGTTTGGTCGTTCAGGGTCCATGCGGATCTGCCTGCGGGCCTGGGCAATGGGATAAAGGATCAGATGGCGCTAAAGCTGCTTAAATCACGCCCCAACGGTGCAAAGCTGAAGGGCCTAGGTTTGCATCCAAGTCATTGAATGCACGGCGCCATGGTGCAAACTGCAACTCATGTTTTTATTCTGGCGCTGGCGGCCCAGCCGCCCGATAGTTTGTCGCATTTGTCGCTACGCGCGCGCGAGCGCACAATACGTCGCGCAACGCGTCCTGAAGAATGACATCATTGGCGGCGATGACATTCTGCGCCGCATTTCCGCCGCGCAAATCGAAGGCGCCGTGGTGGACCAGGTGCGCGCCCTGCTGCGCCAACCCGAAATCATGGTGGGCGGTTGGCTGGCAGCCAGAGAGGACGCGCCCGACCTTCCCGAAGAAGAAGCGCGCGACGCCCTGGCACGGCTTGACCCGCTTTGGGAGGAGCTTTTCCCGGCCGAACAGGAGCGCATGATCCACGCCCTGGTGGACCGGGTGGTGGTTGGGCTGACCGGTGCTGACATCCGGCTGCGGGTGGAGGGGCTGGGCAGCCTGGCGCGCGACCTGGGGCGGGGAGGGCGGGCAGCATGACGATGCCGGTCTCCCACGTCACCGTCCGTGTGCCGCTGACCATCCGCCGCCGCCCAGGCCGCAAGACCCTGGTATCCTTGGGGTTTGGTGCCGACGGCGGACGCATTGCGACCAAGGCAGACCCAGCGCTGCTGAAGGCCCTGGCGCGCGCGTTCCGCTATCAGAAGCTGCTGGACGAGGGCCGCTATGCCAGCAT
>JBIIIE010000058.1:0-11538 GCA_044235135.1 Roseomonas sp.
GAAGGCCAAGAACAGAAAACCCTGAAGGAAGGGTAGGACCAGACCAAGCACGCCAAGCACCAGCATGGCCCAACCGAGGATCTTGCGCGGGAGAGATGGACGGAGAATGACCATGATGTTCATGTGGCGCGGTCATCCGGTCGCGACAAGCCTGGCAATTATTTGTAACACAATGCGTTGTCTTGAACGCGCTTGCCATCCGCGTCGCCTGCTCTACAAACGTCATGTCATTTTTCATCGAGCGGTCAATGCCCCCCCTATACCGAATCTTACGCCTTGCCCTGATGGTCCTGTCGCTATTCAGCCTTGCCCCCCCCGCCCTGGCGCAAACCACGCCCCCTTCAGGGATTTCCGTGGCCGATCGGGCGCGCGAATTGGCCGATGCGCGGCCCTGGGCCGGCATGATCTTCGCCGGGTCTTCCGTGGCGGATGGCAAGCTTCGCGATATTGTCGTGGCGCCTTGGACCGGTTCCTGGGGCGATGACACGCTTTTGGGGGGTGCTGCCAGCTATCGCCTGGCGCGCTTCTGGCGCTTCTTCATGCTGGATGCGGAATTTGGCGGTGCCTATCGCTTTGGCGATACGGAAGGCGGCGAATTCTGGGCTGCCGCCTATCTCCGCTATGATGGCTTCCCCTGGACCAACTATGTTTACACGACTTTGGGGCTTTCCATGGGGCCGGATTACGTGACCCGCCTGCCGCGCGTGGAGCGCGGCACAGATGCCCAGCCTGAAGCCAATCAGTCGCGCGTGCTGAACTTCTTCTCCCCCGAACTTACCTTCGCGCTGCCCAGCCGGCCGCATCAGGAAATCGCCATCCGCTACATGCATCGCAGCGGCATTTTCGGCACCTTCAACGGGGTTTGGGAAGGCGCCAATTCGCTGGTCATAGGCTTCCGCACAAGGTTCTGAGGAAGCGTGGTGGGCGCACGTGGGATCGAACCACGGACCTCCTGCGTGTCAAGCAGGCGCTCATACCACTGAGCTATGCGCCCTTACCGACCACCCCGTCCTTAAACGCCCCGCCCCGGCGGCGCAAGCCTCAGCCGCCATCGCCGCCGCTGAAGTGATATTGCTGAAGCGCCACATCCAAGAGCCTTTCCAGCACTTCGGGTTCCTGCGCGCCGGCAATGGCCTGTTGCCCGGCAATGATGAAGCAGGGGACGCCATTGATCCCCAGCCGATGGGCGCGGAGGTTTTCGGTGTGCACCGCCTCAGCGTCCTCACTTGATCTCAAGAAGGCAAAGGCCGCATGGGGGTCAAGGCCGATGCGCCCGGCAATGGTCGCAAGCCGGCCAGGGTCGCCAATATCCACCCCATCAGCGAAATAGGCGTGGAACAACGCTTCCACCATCATCTCACCCAGCCCTTCCCGCACGGCATAGCGCACCAGGCGATGCGCCGTGATGCTGGCGGGAACGCGCCCCATCAGGTCAAAGCGAAAGCTGATCCCCTCTGACCGGCCAAGCTCCGTCAGCGCATTTTGCAGGCGCCGCGCGCGATCCTCACCGCCGAATTTGCGCGCGATGAATTCCGCGCGGGAGACACCGCCTGGTGGAATATCCGGATTGAGCAAAAAGGGCCGCCAGACGAGTTCGGGGATGATATCGGGCCTTGCCCGCAAGGCACGACGCAGACGCCTGACGCCCAGATAGCACCAGGGGCAGATCAGGTCGAAGGCGACTTCGATATCCAGCCGCGGCTGGAGGGGTGCCAGGATATTCACGCCCTTATTTTAGCGCAGCCGCGCCGCTCAGACAGCCCCCTTATTCGGCGACCAGCTTCAGCCGGCGGATCAGTGGCGCCCAGCGCTCGCCATCACGCTTGGCGCGCGCCGCGAAATCCTCTGGCGAGGCAGGCTCAGCCGGGTCAGCGCCCACGCGCTTATAGGCCGCGAGCACCTTCTCATCCGCCAAGGCCTCCCGCAGCGCGGTATTCAGCCGGACCACAATTTCGCGCGGGGTTTGGGACGGCACGGCCAGGCCGAAATAGCTGGAACCTTCAAAGCCCGGAATGGTTTGGCCCATGGTGGGCACGCCCGGCCATTCGGGGCGCGGTGCAACGGTGGTGACCGCCACGGGACGCACGCTTTGCACCTGGCGCAGCGGTTCGCCTTCCGGCAGGCCAAGACAGCGCGCATGCACGCGCCCGGCGATAAGATCCGTCATGGCATTGGTGGTCTGGCGATAGGGGACATGGACCATATCGAGGCCAAGCCGTGCGCCCATATCTTCCATGATCAGATGCGTGATGGCGCCAACACCCGCTGATGCAAAGGTGAACTTGCCGGGATTGGCCTTGATCCAGGCCGTAACTTCGTTGAAATCCCGCCCGGGGATGGAATTATGCACCACAAGCAGGTTGGACGTGGTGCAGAACATGCCAACCGGCGTGAAATCCCGCTGCGCGTCATAGCCCACGGATTTATAAAGCAGCGCATTCAGCCCGCTATTCGTGCCCATGGTGGCGACCAGCACGGTATAGCCATCACCCGGTGCGCGCGCGACCATTTCGGCGGCCAGATTCCCCGCGCCGCCGGGGCGGTTATCCGCAAGCACGGGCTGGCCAAGCCGTTGCTGCAAGGCTTCGGCGGTGACGCGGGAAACGATATCCGTCTGCCCGCCGCCACCAAAGGGAATCACCAGCCGGATCGGCCGATCCGGATAGGTGCTGGCGCGCGCCAGGCGCGGCGCGGCAAGCCCCGCCAAACCGGCAACAAGAATCGGACGACGCGTGATCTTTATTCCCGACATGCTTTCCCCCTGACTGGCGCGGCGCAATGCGTCCGGCTATTGATCTACAAATGAGCAAGCATGGCTTGTGTCCGGATAAAAGCGCAAGGCCAGCAAAGGGAGAGAGTCCATGTTGCACCGCCGTAGCCTTTTGGCCGCGCCCGCCTTGCTGGCCGCCGCGCCGCTTGCCGCACAGGGCGTGTGGAACCCGCAACGCCCAATCCGCATCCTGGTTGGCTTCGCGCCCGGTGGGGGGACGGATATCACCACGCGTACGCTAACGAATAAGCTGCAAG
The DNA here is from genome assembly GCA_044235135.1 of Roseomonas sp. Classification (GTDB taxonomy): domain Bacteria; phylum Pseudomonadota; class Alphaproteobacteria; order Acetobacterales; family Acetobacteraceae; genus Neoroseomonas. Next base: position 3,028 of record JBIIIE010000058.1, read on the forward strand.
CGCTGTTGGGCCAGCCCATCATTGTGGAAAACCGCCCCGGTGCAGGCGGAAATCTGGCGTCAGAAGCGACAGTGAATTCACCATCCGATGGCCATACGCTGATGATGGGCACCATCGCATCCCTGGTGCTGAATCCGATCATGGCAAAGCTGCCCTTTGACGTTGTCACCGATCTGACACCGATTTCGCGTTCGGTTGAGGTCACCAATATCCTTGTTGTGCCAATGGATCGCCCCTGGCGCAGCCTGCCGGAATTGATCGCGGCGGCGCGCGCCAGGCCGGATCAATTGACCTATGGGTCATCGGGCGTGGGTAGCGCAGGGCATTTGGGCGGCGCCTTGCTGGATTCCATGGCCAAGATCAGCACGGTGCATGTGCCCTATCGCGGTGGCGGGCAATTGATCACTGATCTGATTTCGGGGAAGGTGGATTACTCGGTGGCCACCGCCGCCACCGTGCTGCCGCAGATTGAAGCCGGCAAGCTGCGCGCCCTGGCCGTGCCGCTGCCGCAACGCAGCCGGCTTTTGCCCGATACCCCCACCATTGCCGAAGCCGGACCCCTGCCAGGTTACGAGGTAGCGAATTGGTATGCGCTGATGGGCCCGCGCAATCTGGCGCGCCCGATTGTAACCAGGGTCAATGAAGCCCTGGTTGAAGCGCTGCGCGATCCCGAGATTGTGGCGCATCTGGCCCGCCATGGCCTGGAAGCCGCCCCCAGCACACCTGAGGAATTGGCCGGCTTCATGCGTACCGAGACCGCGAAATGGACGCCGATTGTCAGGGCATCGGGTGCTTCCATCAACTGATGAGGACGCAGGATTTCGCGCCAAATTCAGGGGGTTTGCGGTGCCGGGGCAAGGGTTTGCGAATCATTCGGCTGACACTGTGAAATTTTCTTGTCAAGGACGCAAAAAAATAGTTTTCACCTGCTGACAAGCCCCGAATCCTCGGCTATGCCAAGCCATCCTTAAGGGAGAATCGAACCATGTCGAAGAAGTTCCTCACTGACGTGATCGCCAAATCCGGCGACATGTCTGCCGTTGCGGCGGGCAAGCTTGCCGCTGATATCATTGACGCGATCAAGGCTGAAATCGTCAGCTCCGGCCGTTTCACCATTCCTGATTTCGGTGCTTTCGCCGTGCGCGAAACCCCGAAGCGCACCGGCTTGAACCCCAAGACCGGCGAAAAGGTGCAGATCAAGGCCGGTGCCACTGTCCGCTTCAAGGCGAGCCCGGCGCTGAAGGGCGCTGCCCTTGCCGGCGTGAAGAAGGGCAAGCGCAAGGCGAAGGCCTGAGTTTTCGCTTTCCAGCAAAGGCGGCGCCCCGATTGGAGCGCCGCCTTTTTTCATGGCCGTAGATCGCGGTTTAATCTTCGATCGGCCCGCCACGCAGGCGCTTGACGGCACCGCGCCGCGTTTTTGATTCCAAGCGTCGGACTTTTGAACCAAGGGTTGGCTTTGTGGCCTTGCGCGGCGGTGGCGGCGGCAGGGCGGCCTTGCGCAGCAGCGCGATCAACTTCTGGCGCGCATCTTCGCGATTGGCTTCCCGCATGCGGTGGCGTTCCGCCGTGATGATCAATTCGCCATCCTGCGTCATCCGCCGCCCCGCCAGCGCGATCAGCCTTTGCTTCACGGCATCCGGCAAATTTGGCGAAGCCATGGCCGCGAAGCGAAGCTGCACCGCGGTTTCCAGCTTATTCACATTCTGCCCGCCGGGGCCTGAGGCGCGCAAAAAGCTCTCCTTCAGCTCATGCTCGGCGATGGCGATGGCGGGGGTGATGCGGATCATGAGGATTTCATAGAACATCACAGCCCCGCCTGTCTTGCCATAGAGGCCCAGGCGCAGGATGTTGGGGCCATCAAGGAACGGGAAACCATGGACGAACATTCAATAGACAAGGCGCCCGACGCCGCCGCCGATTGGCCGGATCAGATCTATTCCCTGCTGAAGACGCACAACATCACTCAGGTGGCTTTGGTGCCGGATGCCGGGCATTCCCGCCTGATCCGCCGGTGCCTCGCCGATAATGAAATGAAGGTGGTGACGCTGACCACTGAAGAAGAAGGCATCGCCCTGTTGCAAGGCGCCTGGCTTGGTGGCGCGAAGGGCGTTTTGTTGATGCAATCTTCCGGGGTTGGCAATTGCATCAATATGCTCTCGCTTTCCATCATGCATCGCTGCCCGCTGCCGATGCTGGTGACGATGCGTGGCGATTTCGGTGAATTCAACCCGGCGCAGGTGCCGATGGGCAATGCGACGCAAACCGTGCTGGAAGCCATGGGCACGCTGGTGCGCCGCGCCGAAACGCCGGAGGATATCGCGCCCACGGTGAATGCCACCATCCGCCTCGCCTTCAATACCTTCCGCCCCACCGCAACCCTGATCGGCCAGCGCGTGCTTGGCGCCAAGACCTTCGGGAAGGACTGAGAGATGCTTGCTGCTTCCGGAAAACTTGATCGCCGCGAATTGACCCGCGCGCTGCTGGCAGACCGCGGTGAGATGCTGGTGATTGCCGGGCTTGGTGCGCCGGCCTGGGATATTACCGCCATTGGTGATTGCGCGGAAAACCTGCCGCTTTGGGGCGGCATGGGCGGCGCTGCCATGATCGGCCTTGGCCTGGCTTTGGCGCAGCCGAAGCGCAAGGTGCTGGTGATTACCGGTGATGGCGAAATGCTGATGGGCATTGGCGCCTTGGCGACAATCGCGGTGCAAAAGCCGGCCAATCTTTCCATCGTGGTGCAAGATAATGAGCATTACGGCGAAACCGGCATGCAGGAAACCGCGACACGCCACGGCGTTGATCTGGTGACCATGGCGAAGGGTGCCGGCATTGCCCATACCATGTTCGTGACCAAGCCAGATGAAGTGCCGGCGCTGCATAAGGCGATTCATGCGGGCAAAGGCCCCTTCTTCGCGGTGGCGAAGATTGATGCCGCCAGCAAGCCCTTGGTGCTGCCGCCGCGTGAAGGCGCGCTTTTGCAGGCGCGCATGCGTGAAGCGGTGATGGGGCCGGCAGCGCATCATCAATTGTAATTGCACGATGCCAGCCGACGGAGATCGGCGGCGTCATATGGAGGAATCAATGCAAAGACGGCAAATACTGGCGGGGCTCGCGGCCATGGCAGCAAGCCCGGCGCTAGCCCAAGCGCAATGGAGCCCGGATCGTCCCATCCGCGTCATTGTTCCCTTCGCGCCAGGTGGCAGCACGGATATCACCGCGCGGCTGGTCGCTGAGGCGATTTCGCCCCGGCTTGGCCAGCCAGTCGTGATCGAAAACCGCCCGGGCGCCGCAGGAAATATCGGCAGTGAGGCTGTCGCGCGCGCCGCACCGGATGGCTATACGCTGGTGATGGCAACCAGTTCCACACATGCAACGAATGGCGCGCTCTATCGCAATATGCCCTTCGATGCTCAGCGTGATTTCGCGCCAATCAGCCAAACCACTTTCATTCCGAATCTGCTGGTCGTTCACCCGGATGTGCCGGCGCGGGATTTCGCTGGGCTGGTGGCGGAAGCCAAGGCGAAGCCGGGCGTATTGAATTTTGGCAATGCCGGTTCTGGCACATCACAACACCTTTCCGCCGCGCTGATTGCAGCGCGTACTGGAATTGACGTGACGCATGTTTCCTATCGCGGTGGCACGCCGGCGGTGACGGATTTGATGGGCGGAAAAATCCAGGCCATGGCAGCACCCTTGGTGGAGGTGATTGCGCATGTTCAGGCCGGGCGGCTGCGCGCCATTGCCGTGACAACCGCGCGGCGGTCATCGCTGCTGCCGGATGTGCCGACCATTGCGGAAACCCTGCCCGGCTTCGAAGTGGCGCTGTGGAATGGCTATATGGCGCCAGCGAATACGCCAGCGCCCATCGTCAATCGCATCGCTGCCGAAATTCGCGCTGTGATGCGCACGGATGAGATGAAGGCAAAACTCGCCCAGCAGGGGAGCGAGCCTGTTGGCTCCTCGCCTGAGGAATTTCGCGCCTTTCTGGTATCTGAAATCCCGAAATGGGCTGAATTGGTCCGCATTTCCGGTGCCAAGGTAGAATAGGAAACACCATGCCCCATATCGTTTGCCTTCGCCCGCTGCATCCCGATGCCATGGCCAGGCTGCATGCGGAACCTGATTTCAAGGTCACGATGCTGACCGAGGTGAATGCAGAAACCCTGCGCGAACCCATGCAAACGGCGGAAGCGATCATTGTGCGCGCAACGCCAATCAATCGCGATTTCCTGGCCAAGGCACCGATGCTTTCCATCTGCGCGCGCCATGGTGTGGGCTATGATGCGGTGGATGTGAAAGCGCTGACAGAACGCGGGATTCCGCTGACCGTGACACCGGATGCCAATGCGCTTTCAGTCGCCGAACACGCCATGATGCTGATGCTTTCAACATCTCGGCGCACCTTGGATTATGATCGCAATCTGCGCGCGCTGGATTGGGGCTCCAAGCCATCGCTGCCGACCTGGGACCTTTCCGGGCGCAAGGTGCTGATCATCGGCTTTGGGCGCATCGGTGGCCGCGTGGCGCGGCTCTGCAATGCTTTCGGGATGGAGGTGCTGGTGCATGACCCCTATATCCCGCAAAACACCATCAAGGGCGCCGGCTTCCGCCCGATCAAGAATCTGCATGAAGGCTTGGCGGAAGCCGATATCGTCACCACCCATTGCCCCAGCAATGAGGAAACGCGCGGCATGGTGAATGCCACTTTCCTCGCGGCGATGAAGCCAGGCGGCACCTATATCAATACGGCGCGCGGCACGCTGGTGGATGAGGCGGCGCTGACGGCGGCGCTGAAGACCGGGCATTTGGCGACCGCGGGGCTTGATGTGTTCTGGGAAGAACCCGTCACCACGCGCTTGCCGCTGCTTGATCTGCCGAATGTTGTTGTCTCCCCCCATTCCGCCGCGGCAACGGAACAGGGCATGCGCCGCATGGGGCTTTCCTGTGCGGAGAGCATCATCAGCCATTTCAAGGGTCAGCTCGACCCCGATGTCGTCATCAATAAGGAGGTGCTGCGCGGCAACGCGTAGCAATGCCCATCATGGAAAACCCATTGCTGGTTCTGGCGGATCACGCCGCTTCCTGGCGGAGCCGCCCGGTGGATGCCGAAGTCGCGCATCACGCGCGGCGCGCTTTGGTGGATTGGTTCGCTGCCTTGCTGCCGGGCGCATCACGCGCGCCGGCCACGCTGATGTCAGCCGCGCTTGAGGATGAAACGCGTGGCGGCGGTGGTGCGGTGTGTTACGTCAGTGGCCGGCAAGTGCCGCTGCGCCACGCCGCGCTGCTGAATGGCACGGCATCCCATACGGTGGAATTCGACGATATTTATCGCTACGCCGTCTATCATCCAGGCTGCCCAACCATAGCGGCGGCGCTGGCAGCGGCGCAGACGCGCGGCGCGGATATGGATGCGCTGCTGCGCGCCATGATTGCGGGTTATGAGGTTTCCTGCCGCATTGGGTTGGCGGTGCAGCCCTCTCACTACGATTTCTGGCATACCACCGGCACGGTTGGCACTTTCGGCGCAGCGGCGGCGGTGGCCGTCGCGCTGAATTGCGATGCGGAGCGCACCGCGCATGCCATCGCCACCAGCGCCACCATGGCAAGCGGGCTGCAACAGGCCTTCCGCGGTGAAGGCATGTCCAAGCCCTTGCATCCCGGCCATGCTGCGGAAGCCGGCGCCATGGCGGCCATGGCAGCGGCGCGCGGCATGACAGGTGCTTTGGATGTGCTGCATGGCCCGGCGGGTTTTGCCGCCGCCACCAGCGAAGATACCGGCAAATGGGAAAAGTCTCTGGCCAATATCGGCAAGCCCTATGCCATCACGGATATGACCTTCAAGAATCACGGCTGCTGCGGGCATATTTTCGCAGCCCTTGATGCGGTGCGCGATTTGCAGCGCGAAGCCGGCTTCACCGCCAGCGATGTGATTGGCGTGCATGTCGGCGGCTATAAGGCGACCAAGGATGTCTGTGATCGCCCGACCGCTTCCACAGAACAGGATTGCCGATTCTCAACGCAGTTCACGGTGGCGACCATGCTGCTGCATGGCGGTGTGCGGCTGGCGGCGTTCGAGCCAGAGCGCCTGACTGATCCCGCGATCCGCGCGCTGATGCCGAAGGTAACGGTAGCGCTCGATCCGGAATGTGCCGCGGCCTTTCCATCCAAGCGTTCAGCCAAGGTGGAAATCAAGCTGCGTGATGGCCGCGTTCTGAACCGCCATCAGCACACCCGCAAGGGTGATCCGGATGCACCGCTTTCGGATGCGGATTTGTCCGATAAATTACTTGAACTGACAGCGGATTCCATCGGCACCCAGGAAGCCAAGGCGCTGCTGGAAGCGCTGTGGAAGGGCACAGCCCTTCCAGGGATTGTAAAGCTGCGCGGCCAAAGCGCACTGCGCGCGGCTGAATAATACTTTGCGGCGCGGGTTCAGCCCCGCGCCCATCATCACCGCATGGCTTCAACCAATGGCGGATAGGCTGCCCGTTTTCGCCGGAGGCCTGCCATAAAGATGCATCGCGCGCCTTTCGAAGGCGCGCACCATGAGCCGCACCGCCTCATTGAACACCACGCCAATCGCCACTTGCAGGATACGGCTGCGGAATTCGAAATCCACGAAGAAATCCACCTCTGTTCCGCCAGCGACCGGCGTGAAGCGCCAGTGATTGTTCAAATAGCGGAAGGGGCCGTTTTCATAGGTCACATGGATATGGCCGGGCTTGTCCAGGCCCACGCGTGACCGAAAGGTTTCGCGAAACATGCGAAAGCCGATGGTGAGGTCCGCGACCAGCACCTGTTCATCGCGGCTCAATACCCGCGCGGCGGCGCACCAGGGCAGGAATTCCGGATAGCGCGCCACATCGGCCACCATGTCGAAAAGCTGCTCCTGCGAATAACGGAGCACCTTCTTTTCCGCATGTGTAGGCATATCAGCCTTGCGCGGCCAGTTGCGCGTTGCGCGCCGCACTCAGCGCCGCGAAGTCCCGATCCGCGTGATAGGAAGACCGGGTCAAAGGTGTGGCCGACACCAACAGAAAACCCTTGCCGCGCGCAGCCTTGGCGTAATCCTCAAACTCGTCGGGCGTGACGAAGCGGTCAACCGCGGCGTGCTTCACCGATGGTTGCAGATATTGCCCGATGGTCAGGAAATCCACTTCCGCACTGCGCAGATCATCCATCACTTGCAGCACTTCGATGCGCTTTTCGCCAAGCCCCACCATGATGCCGGATTTGGTGAAGATGGAAGGATCAAGCTGCTTCACACGATCCAGCAAGCGCAGAGAATGATAATACCGCGCGCCGGGACGGATGGTGGGGTAAAGCGCCGGCACCGTTTCCAGATTATGGTTGAACACATCTGGCCGCGCCGCCACCACCACTTCCAAAGCGCCATCCTTGCGCAGGAAATCCGGCGTCAGCACTTCAATCGTCGTCCCAGGCGCGGCGGTGCGAATGGCGCGAATGGTCTCGGCGAAATGCGCCGCACCACCATCGGGCAGATCGTCGCGGTCCACGCTGGTAATCACCACATGGCGCAAGCCAAGGGAAGCCACGGCTTCGGCCACACGGCGCGGTTCATCAGTGTCCAAGGGCTTCGGAATGCCGGTTGCGACATTGCAGAAGGAACAGGCGCGGGTGCAGGTCTCCCCCATGATCATCATGGTGGCGTGGCGCTGAGACCAGCATTCGCCGATATTCGGGCAGGCCGCTTCTTCGCAAACCGTGACCAGCTTCTTTTCCCGCATCAGCGCGCGGGTTTCCAGATAAACCGGATGCGTCGGCGCCTTCACCCGTATCCAGGCCGGCTTGCGCTGGATGGGGTTATCCGGGCGATGCGCCTTTTCCGGATGCCTTTCGGCACCCGTCTTGGCGGCGCGATGGTCAATTTCGATGCGGGTCGGGGGCATGATGGATCTTACTTTGAGCGGCTGATTCACCGCTTCGGTCATACGACCTACGCGGATCAGACGCCATTAGATGTGGATCACCCGGCCGTAAGCATCAAGCACGCTTTCATGCATGGCTTCCGAAACCGTGGGGTGCGGGAAGACGGTGTGCATCAATTCCACCTCTGTTGTCTCCAGGGTGCGGGCGATACCATAGCCCTGGATCATTTCCGTGACCTCCGGCCCCACCATATGGGCGCCGAGCAAGGCGCCGGTTTTGGCGTCAAATACCGTTTTCACGAAGCCTTCCGGCTCACCCATCGCAATCGCCTTGCCATTGCCGATGAAGGGGAAGCGCCCAACCTTCACCTCATGCCCTTTGGCCTTGGCGGCAGCTTCGGTCAGCCCGACCGAGGCCACCTGAGGCCGGCAATAGGTGCAGCCCGGAATATTCAGCGTATCCATGGCATGCGGATGCAGCCCGGCAATGGCTTCAACACAAATGATCCCCTCATGCGATGCCTTATGCGCCAACCATGGCGGGCCGGTCAGGTCGCCAATGGCATAAATGCCGGGCTCTCCGGTACGGCCAAAAGCATCGGTGATGATATGCGTGCGGTCC
>JBIIIE010000356.1:0-3236 GCA_044235135.1 Roseomonas sp.
TGGCCTGGGCAATCATTTCGCCGATCTCGGATTCGCCATTGGCGGAAAGCGTGCCAACCTGCGCCACTTCGGCAGAGGTGGTGATCTTCTTCGTCTTGGCTTCCAGTTCCGCGACGACGTTGGCAACGGCCTTATCAATGCCGCGCTTCAGGTCCATCGGGTTCATGCCGGCGGCCACGGCCTTCGCACCTTCGCGCACGATCGCCTGGGCCAGCACGGTCGCGGTGGTGGTGCCATCGCCCGCCAGATCATTGGTCTTGGAGGCGACTTCGCGCACCATCTGCGCGCCCATATTTTCGAACTTGTCAGCCAGTTCGATTTCCTTCGCGACCGTCACACCGTCCTTGGTGATGCGCGGCGCGCCGAAGCTTTTGTCGATCACGACATTGCGGCCCTTGGGGCCGAGGGTGACTTTTACAGCGTCGGCCAGGATATCCACACCGCGGAGCATACGCTCCCGCGCGTGGGCGCCGAACTTAACGTCCTTAGCAGCCATGTTTGCGTGTCCTTTTCAGGTTCTGATTGGAAATTCGGCGATCAGGCAGCGAGAATGCCCATGACGTCGGATTCCTTCATGATCAGGAGCTCCTCGCCATTCAGCTTCACTTCGGTGCCGGACCACTTGCCGAACAGGATGCGATCGCCAGCCTTGACATCGAGCGGACGAAGATCGCCCTTTTCGTTCAAGGTGCCGGCGCCCACGGCGACGACTTCGCCTTCCTGGGGCTTTTCCTTCGCGGTGTCGGGGATGATGATACCACCGGCGGTCTTTTCTTCCGCATTGACGCGGCGAACCAGAACGCGGTCATGCAGGGGACGAAATTTCATAAGGTCCTCTCCTGAGCCTCGGGTTGATGACGGCTCGCTCTGGGAAGCCTGACCGGTCACCGAGGGTGCCCCGGCCGTTAGCACTCCCCCCAGAGGAGTGCCAGCGATGTAGGCTGGGCGGCGCGGCGCGTCAAGCGGTTGGCAGCACTCAAGGCGTGCTAGTGCTAATATACTGATATCAAAGATTTTTCTTGCAAAACCCCGGAGTCGTCATGGCAAGCTTGCCGCCCGTCCCGGTGGGAAGCCGGGGCGGGATCACGTGTCAGGACATGAGGAAAGGAAGATGAGCCTTAAGCTTCAGGGGTTGGAAAACGTGGTGCGCATCCCGGATTGGCGGCTGACCACGGCGGAATTGCTCTATCATTTGCCGGATCACCCGCATGTGCTGCAAAGCTTCATCTGGCAGAAGCTGGACCGGGCGCCGGATTTCCCGGAATTGGACCGCTTCCTGGCCTTTTGGCAGCGGGAGATTGACGGGCCTTTGCATTCGGTCCGCGTTGCCTCGGCCGCGCTGACCCGCCCGGCAGAGCTGCGTTATGCCAATGGGGTGTTTACGCTGCACTGAAACCCCCTGAGACTGGTTGGCGAGTGACAGGGGGCAGAAAGACCATGCGCCATATCCAGCAACCGGGGCCAGCGGGGCCTCGGCGCATCATCGCCCATCCGGTGCATGCCCGGGCGGTTGATGTGGAATTGCCGCGCGGGGCCGGCCTGCTCGCGACGCTGCATGATCTGGCCCGGGCGCATGGCGCGGAAGGCGGCTGCCTGACACTGACCGGCGGTGCGCTTGGACCTTTTGCCTATGTGATCCCGGCGCTGGCGCCTGATCCCTCCCACGCCGCCTATTATAGCGAGACCTTCCGCCCGGCGGGGCAGACGCGGCTGGATATCGCGGCCATCACCGTGGGCTTTCGCGATGGCGCGCCCTTCTTCCATTGCCATGGCTTCTGGACCGAAGCCGATGGCCGGCCAGGCGGTGGCCATATGCTGCCCGAGGAAACCACCATCGCCGCGCCGATCCGCGCGCAAGGCGTGCTGATTTCAGGCGCGCGGTTTGAAGCGCGGCAGGATGCGGAAACCGGCTTCAAGCTTTTCACCCCCATCGCCACCGAAGCGCCAAACCCGGCGGCGGCGAATGGCATCGCCATCCGGCTTTGCCCCAACCAGGATATCTCGGCAGCGCTGGAAACGGCGGCGACAGGGGCAGGCTTCGGCGCGGCGCGGCTGCATGGCGGGGTCGGCAGCATCATCGGCGCGCGCTATGCCAATGCGCCGCCCGTGGATAATTTCGCGACCGAAATGCTGATCCGCGATGGCATGATCCGTCCCGGGGCGACGCGGCTTGATGTGGCGATGGTGGATTTGACCGGGCAATTGAGCGCGGGCGTGCTGACGCCCGGCGATAATCCCGTGCTGATGACGTTGGAGGCGGTGCTGACGCCCGCTTAAAGATACTTTCCGCGCTCCAGAATCTCGAGCGTGTATTCACGATACGTCATGCCGAGTTCCTCGGCGCGCGCCAAACGCCTTAACGCGATTTCGCGCGGCGGGGTTTTCCAGGCTTTTTTATGCGCGCGGCGCCAATGCCAGGCGCGCCAGGATGCGTTGACATCTTCCTCCTCCAGCGGCGGGCCGCCATTATGGCCCAGAGCATGTCCGCTTCGCATGCGCTCACCAGACATGCTCTGGCCCATGATTTGATCGCATTTTCCGAGCCGCCAAGCGATTCCGCTTGGCTTGAAAATGCTCAGGTGCTGGAGGGAGCATGTCAGATGCCACTCACGGGCGGCATGGTGGCGGCGAAGGAAGGGCGGTCTGAAGCGCGATCAAACCAGGCGGCCAGGCCCGGCAAGCCATCACGCCAGGGCCAGACGCGATGGCGTCTTTCGCAATAGCCAAGCAGGGCGAGCAGCGCGAGGAAGCCGGCATCAGGCCCGGCATAAACGCCCCGCGCCACATCATCCTGCAGCGCGGCGGCAATGCGCGCGGCGCGGGTTTCTTCCAAAGCAATCACGCCGGGCGATCTTTCATGGACGGGCCGGCGCAATTCACGGTTCCAGACCGCGATGCCATCCAGCATGCCAAGCACACGGCCATAGGCGGCAAGCCGCTTCCAGCCATCCGCGCCATCGCCCAAAAGGCGCTTCTCTGGCGCCACGAGACTGTCCAACACCATCAGAATGGGCGTGGTTTCCGTGACTGTGGTGCCATCCGCCAGCACCAGCGATGGCACGCGCCCCACCGGATTATGCGGCAACAGGGTGGAAGCCGGATCGCGCAAGGTGGTTTCGGTAAAGGCGATGCGGTCTGCAAGGCCAAGTTCCAGCACCGCCATGCGGGCGATGCGGGCATAGGGGGAGCCGGCGGAATGAAATAGCTGCATCGGGAAAGGCTAACGCTTCGGCGCT
>JBIIIE010000357.1:0-3235 GCA_044235135.1 Roseomonas sp.
TGACCGCGGCGGTGCCCGCGGCCTGATCCAAGGCCGTGATTTCAAACCGGCCATAGCCGCGCTGCGAAAGTCGTTTCAGGTAATGGTGGAAGGTCTCAATCGGCGTCAGGCCATGAGTCTTGGCTTCCGCGCGGCACCATTGCAGCGCGGAAAGATCAGCCGATCCATACATGATGTCGCGGAAGCGATCAGCGCCGATCGCTTCTTCCACGCTTTTCTGGATATTCACCAGAAAATGGCGCGGCAGATAGATCATGGGCAGCCCATCAGTGCGCCAGATCCCGGTTTCGGGGTCCACATCAATCGGCACCTCGGGCGCGGCCATGGCCATCAGCCCTTTTGCGCGGCCTGGAAGGCTTCGAAGAAGGCGGTTGGCTTCACGATGCGGTTCTGCATCTGCACCAGCGCGCCGGTATCCGCGACTTTCTTCAAATACGCCGCCCAGGCCGGATCAGCCGCCATGGCGGCGCGGCGGCGTTCACGATCCGCCTGATCATCATAGGCCCACATATGAACAATGGTGTTCAATTCGCCTTCGATGGTGGTGAACCAGCCATAGCAGCGACCCAGATGCTTTTTCTGGATCTCCCAGCCTTCCTTTTCATAAAGCGCGACAAAATCCGCGACCTTATTGGGCAGGCAGGTATAGATGCGAAGATCAATGATCATGCTTGAAGTTCCTTCAAAAACGGGAAGCCCATGCTAGCCCGATCCTGGGCGGGAAGGTCAATCACCCTTCGTCAACGATCCGTCAGCCGCAATTCAATGCGCCGATTGCGTGCCAGGGCTTGCGGTGAATCGCCCGGATCAATTGGCTGAGCGTCACCAAAGCTGGTGGCCGCCACGCGATTGGCTGGCAGCCCTTCCGCAATCAGCATCTGGGCAACCGCAATGGCGCGCGCCGCGGCCAATTCCCAATTGCTGGCAAAGCGCGCACTGCGAATGGGGTTGCGATCCGCATGGCCATCCACGCGCAAAACCCAGGCAACATCAGGTGGGATCAGTGGTGTCACCTCAGCCAGCACTGATGCCAATGCGCGCACCTGCCTGAGCCCGGCTTCGGACAATTCGGCGCTGGCGGGGGCGAAGAGCACTTCCCCCTGAAAGACAAAGCGATCCCCCACAATCCGCACTTCCGGCCTTTCGCCGAGCGCATCTCGCAACCGGCCGAAGAAATCACTGCGGTAGCGCTGCAATTCCTCAACCCGCGCCGCCAGCGCCGCATTCAAGCGCTGACCCAGCAGCGCGATTTGCGCATTGCGATCCCGCCCTTCCGCTTCCGCCAGATCAAGCGCGCGTGACAGCCGCGCCAATTCGGCGCGCAGCGCTTCTGTCTGGCGCGTCAGCAGGGCGATTTGCGCCGCCGCACTTTCCGCGAGGCGCGCCCTCTCGCCCGCTTCCGCTTCCGCCCTTTCCCGCCCGCGCTGTTCCTGCGCGGCGCGGCGTTCCAATTCATCGCGCAGCGCCGTCAGCGCGCGGATTTGTTCCGAAAGCCGTGCCATTTCGGCAAGCCTTTGCGTGACGGTTTCACGTTCCACGCGCACCTGCTGATCCAGCGCCCGGGCTTCGCGCCGCAGCGTTTCCAATGCCGCCTGCGCCGCCGCCAATTCCGCCAAGGCATTGCGGCGTTCCCGGTCCAGTTCCGCGACTCGGGTCTCCGCGCGCTGGCGCCCTTCCGCCTCAGTCGCGCTGCGCCGCTGCAAATCATCACGGAGGGCGGTCAGCGCCCGCATTTGTTCGGAAAGCCGCGCCAGATCGGCAAGGCGCGCTTCCACCGTCTCACGTTCTACGCGCACCTGCCGATCAAGCGCCTGAGCCTCCCGCCGCAGCGCCTCGATCATGGCGCGCGCTTGGGAGAGCTCCGCCTGGCTCCCACGCAAATCGCGTTGCAGCCGCGCGGCATCACCGCCGACATTCTCGGCGCGCGAAAGTGCCTCGGCCAATTGCCGTTCCATCGCACCTGCACGGTCTGCCGCACTGCGCGCCGCCAATTCCAAATCCGAAAGCCGCGCGCCGAGCCTTTCGCGTTCCCCACGCAGCCCATCGCGTTCGCTGGCCAATCTGTCGCGTTCGTCGCGAATCAGCGCAAGGGATTGCAGCGCCGTATCGCGCGCCGTGGCGGCGCTGCGCACATCATCATTCAGCCGGCCCAATTGCTGGCGCAATTGTTCACCCTGCGCCGCTTCAAGGGAAAGCAATTCGGCCAATTCCGCGACCCGGCGATTGAGCTGATCCACCGCCTGTTCGCGCGAACTGAGTGCCACGGAAAGAAAGCCCTGCGCCAGCACAAAGACCAGCAGCACGAAGATGATGACCATGAGCAGCGTGGAAAGCGCATCCACATAGCCTGGCCAGGCATCCAGGCCCCCGCCGCGCCCGCGCCGCCTTTCGGAAGACCCTGCCATGGCGCGTCAAACGTCCTGATTTTTCACCGCGGCTGTTCCTCGGCGATGGCGGCGATGGTGCGGGTCAGGATTTTTATTTCATTGCGAATATCATTGGTGGATTGCGCGCGGCCCTGCGCCACTTCCTCCACCAGCCGCGCCAGATAGATTTCTAGGTTACGCAAATGCCCGCGCATCGCCTCCGTCTCACCCCGGTCGGCCTGGCTTTCCGCGAGCCGCGATATGGCCGGCGCCAGCCCATCCTGTGCATCGGCGATGCGGCGCATCAGCGTGTTATTCGCGCGCATCTGTTCGGTCAGCACCGTCATGCGTTCGGTCAGCGTCATCAAGGCTTGGGATGTGGCGGCGCGCCCATCCTCGCCACGCGCGATGGTGGATTGCAGCGTTTCCAGATTTTCAGCGGTTTGTTCAAGCAAGGCCTGGACATAGGCAGGCACGCTGCCTTCGCCTTCCTGGCCCAGAATGCCGGAAGAAAGCCGTGTCAGCCCGGCCAGCCATTCTTCCAGATCATTGAAGAAACGGTTCTGCGCCTGCCCCGCCGTCAGGTCCAAAAACCCGACCACCAGCGCGCCGGCAAGCCCCAGCATGGATGCCGAGAACGCCGTGCCCATGCCCTGCAACGGCTTGGCAAGGCCGGCCTTCAATTGCTCAAACAATACATTCAAATCGCCGGAACCAACCGACATATTGCTGATCACATCGGCAATGGCAGCAATGGTCAGCAGCAGGCCCCAGAAGGTGCCAAGCAGCCCCAGGAAGATCAGCAGGCCGGTGACGTAGCGCGACAATTCGCGCCGTTCATCAAGCCGCGATTGCAGCCCATCCAGCAC
>JBIIIE010000059.1:0-11496 GCA_044235135.1 Roseomonas sp.
AGTGTGGCCGAACGCGCCCGCCGGCGCTTCCTGGAACTCGCCGCCCGCGGGGTCGCCGCCGACCCCGCCCAGGTGGAAGCCGAAATCCGAGACCGCGACGCGCAAGACGCCAATCGCCCCGTGGCCCCCCTGAAACCCGCCCCGGATGCCATTGAAATAGACACAACCGCGTTGAATGCCGACCAAGCCTTCAATGCCGCCCTGGCTTTGATCCGCAAAAGGCTTGAATCCGCTTGACGCGCGAAGCTGTCAGGCTCTAAGGATCCCCATCCTGTTCCGATGCAAATCGGCGCAGCGCCCGTCATTGGGCCGGCAAAGGGTGGACCGTTATCCCGCCCGTCACATCCGGGCCAGCCAGCGCCAAGCGCCGGGGCCAAGCCGTGCTTCCCCCAAGGGTGGAAGGGCGCAGACCACATGGCCGCAGCTGCGGCCCACATAGGACACATAGATTTCATGGCTACTGCCACCAGCCTCGCCAATGCCGGCGAGGAGGATTTTGCTGCACTTCTCGATGCCACGCTTGGCCCGGATACGGGTTTTGCCGGCTCTGTCGTCACCGGGCGCGTTTTGCGCATTGATGGTGATTTCGCGGTTCTGGATGTCGGCCTGAAAAGCGAAGGCCGCGTCCCGCTCAAGGAATTCGCCGCCCCAGGCCAGAAGCCCGAAGTGAAGGCCGGCGATGTCTATGAGCTTTTTGTCGAGCGTTATGAAGATCGCGATGGTTCCATCGTGCTGTCGCGCGAAAAGGCGCGGCGCGAGGAAGCCTGGACAACCCTCGAAAAATCCCACCAGGCCGGCGTGCGCGTGAATGGCGTGATCTTTGGCCGCGTGAAGGGTGGCTTCACCGTTGATCTCGGTGGCGCTGTCGCCTTCCTTCCCGGCTCTCAGGTGGATATTCGCCCGGTGCGTGATGTGATGCCGCTGATGGGCAATGCGCAGCCCTTCCAGATCCTGAAAATGGATCGCGCGCGGGGCAATATCGTTGTCTCCCGCCGCGCCGTTCTGGAAGAAACCCGCGCCGAACAGCGGAGCGAACTGATCCAGGGCCTCAAGGAAGGCATGATACTGGATGGTGTCGTGAAAAACATCACCGATTACGGCGCCTTCGTGGACCTCGGCGGCGTGGATGGCCTGCTGCATGTGACCGACATCGCCTGGCGGCGCATCAATCATCCTTCCGAAGCACTCACCATTGGTATGCCCGTGAAGGTGCAGGTGATCCGCTTCAACCAGGATACGCAGCGCATCAGCCTTGGCATGAAGCAGCTGATGTCCGATCCGTGGGATGGCGTCGCGCTGAAGTATCCGGTCGGCGCGAAATTCTCTGGCCGCGTCACCAACATCACCGATTACGGCGCCTTTGTGGAGCTGGAAGCCGGTGTTGAAGGCCTGGTCCATGTCTCTGAAATGTCCTGGACCAAGAAGAACGCGCATCCCGGCAAGATTGTTTCTACCTCAGAACAGGTGGATGTGATCATCCTGGATGTGGATGAACCGAAGCGCCGCATTTCCTTGGGCCTCAAGCAGGCGCAGGGCAATCCGTGGGAGCTGTTCGTGGAAGCGCATCCGGTGGGTTCCACCATCGAAGGCGAAATTCGCAATATCACCGAATTCGGCCTGTTCATCGGCGTTGGCGCGGAAATCGACGGCATGGTGCATATGTCCGACATTTCCTGGGACGAAGCTGGCGAAGCGGCCATGCAGAACTACAGCAAGGGCCAGATGGTCAAGGCGAAGGTTCTGGATGTGGATGTCGAAAAGGAACGCATCTCGCTTGGCATCAAGCAGCTTCAGGCCGACCCGGCCGCCGAAGTGCTGGATCGCGTGCGCAAGGGTGATGTTGTCACCTGCGTCGTCACCAAGGTTGAGCAGAACGGCATTGAAGTGAAGGTGGATGAAGTGCTGACCGGCTTCATCCGTCGCGCTGAATTGGCCCGTGACCGTGGCGACCAGCGTCCCGATAAATTCGCCATTGGCGAAAAGGTGGACGCGAAGGTCACTGCGGTGGATCGTGCGGCGCGCCGCCTGACGCTCACCATCAAGGGCAAGGAAGTGGAAGAAGAACGCGAAGCCATGCGCGAATATGGCTCCGCCGATTCCGGCGCCTCGCTCGGCGATATTCTGGGTGCCGCGATCCGTCGCCGCCGGGAAATGACCGGGGAAGAATAATTCCCGGTTTGCTTTTCGAAGCCTACCGACCCCGGGGTGGTGACGCCCCGGGGTTTTTCATAAGTACCCCTTGCCGCGCAGCGCCGCCCGCGCCACAACCAGTCCATGTCGCTTGAAGCCGACCTCCTCGCCGAACGGCGCCGCCTATCGCGGCGCGTCAGCTTTTGGCGCGCGCTTGCCGTGCTTGGCGTAATCGCCGCGCTTGCAGTGATTTTTGGCCGGGGCGATATGGGCGGGCTTGCCTCGGGCGAGCATGTGCTCAGGCTCCGCATCGAAGGCGTCATCATGGAAGATCGCCGCCTTCTGGAAGTGATCGAAGAAGCAGGCCGCGATGCCTCCGCCCGCGCCATGCTGCTGGTGATAGACAGCCCTGGTGGGAGCATGGCGGGCGGTGAGGCCCTGCATGGCGCGCTGAAGCGCTTTGCCGAGAAGAAACCCCTGGTCGCGCTGATGGGCGGCACCGCGGCCTCAGCCGGCTATATGATCGCCATGCCCGCGCAGCATGTGTTGGCGCGGGAAGCCACCGTCACGGGTTCCATCGGCGTGCTGCTGCAAAGCTTTGATGTCTCGGAATTGATGGCCCGGCTTGGCGTGCGCCCCGATATCCTGGCGACCGGCCCCTTCAAGGCGCAGCCAAACCCTTTCCAACCGCTTACTGATCAAGGGCGGGCGGAGATGATGCGCGTTTTGGAAGATTTGCACAGCCAATTCATCGGCATCGTGGCCGCGGGCCGGCGCATGGATGAAGCGCGCGTGCGCCCGCTGGCTGATGGGCGGGTCTTTACCGGGCGCCAGGCGCTGCCCCTTGGCCTGATTGACGCCATTGGCGGAGAGGCCGAGGCCCGCGCCTGGCTCGCCGCCCAAAAGAATGTGCCGGAAGCGCTGCCGGTCCGCGATCTTGAACCGCGCGACCGGGTGGAGAAATTCCTCAACCGGTTCGCGGGCGGGCTGATTAAAACGCTTATGACAGAATGGTTTGGCGTTGACGCCCCGCGGGCAGTCTGGCAGCTTTCGCGCTAGGGCATGTTCCGTTCGGTCCACGTAATGGCGTGCGGCTTTGCGGGCCTTGTCACGACAGGAGAGGTTATCGGCGCCCCCTAATTCGGACGCCGGAAAAAAGCGCTTTGGGAGAAAACCCAGCATGACGAGATCGGAACTGATCGCGCAACTCGCGGCAAGCAATCCGCATTTGCGCCAGGGCGATGTGGAAGCGATTGTGGCGACGATTTTTGGCGAAATCACCGCGGCCTTGGCGCGTGGTGATCGCGTGGAATTGCGCGGCTTCGGCGCATTTTCAACAAAGTCGCGCGAAGGCCGCACCGGGCGCAATCCGCGCACCGGGGAATCCGTCCCGGTTGAGGCGAAATCCGTGCCCTATTTCAAACCAGGCAAGGAATTGCGCGAACGTATCAATGCGAAGAAAGCATCTGCCGCCGCCAAGCGCACCGCAGCGCGCTAATGGTGCGATACGTGCTGACCTTTCCTCTCCCCAAAATGCCCCCGCGCACCACCAGTTCTATGTTTGATGGGCCGCTTCACGCTGCCGTCGAGGACCAACAGCAGCGATCGGACCACTAGGCGTGACGCGCTGAATGAGCTTCGGGTTTTTTCGTCAATTGCATCAGCAGAGCAGATCGCGTTCAGATGGAAACATCTGAACGCGTGAAGATGCTCGAAAAACAACAACATAGAGCGGGTTGCGTGAACCCTTGTGAACGCAACATGCTCTAATCGCACGCCATGCTGATCGCGCATGGTGATCCTGGCGCGATTATGCCTTGACGCGAAGGCGTCACCGGGGATTGTGTGAGGCCTCGTCTTCCTAAGGCCCCGCTATGCGCTGGTTCATCTTCCTGCCCCTCGCCATTCTTGTGGTGCTCTTCATGCTCTCGAACCCGCAGAGCATCGAATTGCGCCTCTGGCCCTTTGATCTTGCCTGGACAGCCTCGGCCTCCATCGCCGTGCTCTCCATCGCCGCCGTCGCCTTTCTGCTGGGCGCCCTGATTGCCTGGGTGGCTGCCCTGCCGGCACGCCGAAGGGGCCGCGCCGCCGAACGCCGCGTCACAGCCCTGGAAGCCGAGGTGAAGGCGCTCAACGCCGCCAAGCAGGCCTCCGACGACAAGGCCCTGACCAAAGCATGATCGCCCGCCCGCAAAGCGGCGCCGCCCGCATCATCCCGGCCCTTGATTCAGGCGATGCGGCGCGTGCCCAAAGCCTCGCTGAAACCCTCGCCCCGCATTGCGGTGTGCTGAAGGTGGGGCTGGAGCTTTTCACCGCGGCCGGCCCCGCCATTGTCAGCGCCATGGCGCGGCATCGCCCCATTTTCCTGGACCTGAAGCTGCACGACATTCCGAATACCGTGGCCGGCGCGGTGCGTTCCCTGTTGCCACTGAAGCCCGCCATGATGACGCTGCATGCCGCGGGCGGTGCCGCCATGATCGCCGCCGCGCGGGCCGAGGCCGAGAAAGCCGGCGCCGCGCGCCCCATGCTGCTGGCGGTGACGGTGCTGACCAGCATTGATGCCGATACCCTGGCCAGCACGGGTGTGGCCGCCAGCCCCGCTGACCAGGTGCTGCGCCTGGCGCAGCTTGCCATCGCTGCTGGGGCGGATGGGCTGGTCTGCAGCCCGCAGGAAGCCGGGATACTCCGCGCCGCGCTTGGCCCTGCCCCTTTCCTGGTGGTGCCAGGCGTGCGCCCCGCTGGCAGTGCTGCGGGCGATCAGGCCCGCACCGCCACACCGGCCGAGGCCGTAGCGGCGGGCGCTGATTGGATCGTGCTGGGCCGCCCCATTACCGGCGCGGCGGACCCGGCAGCGGCGGCGGCCTCTATCGCGGCAGGGCTTTAGGCATGCTGGTCAAGATTTGCGGCATCAAGGACGCTGCCGCGCTGGATGCGGCACGGCAGGCAGGCGCGGATATGGTGGGGTTTGTCTTCTTCCCGCCCTCCCCGCGCGCCGTGACAGCCGCTGAAGCCGGTATCCTCGCGCGATCCTACCGCATTGGCCCGAAGCGCGTCGGGCTTTTCGTGGACCCCGATGACGCCACCCTGGCCGCGACTTTGGCCGAAGTGCCGCTCGATATCCTGCAACTCCAAGGCGAGGAAACCCCAGCCCGCGCTGGCGCAATCCGTGCGCGTTTCGGCAAGCCGGTGATGAAGGCGCTTGGCATTGGCAGCAAGGCCGATCTGGCGCGCCTGCCCGATTACGCGGATCAGGTGGATTACTTCCTGCTGGACGCCCGCCCTCCGCCCGGAAGCGCCTTGCCCGGCGGCAATGCGCTGGCTTTCGATTGGGCGCTCATGAAAGGCGAACACCCACCGCGCCCATGGCTGCTCGCGGGTGGGCTGACGCCGGCCAATGTGGCGGAGGCGATCGCAGCCTCCGGCGCGCCGGGCGTGGATGTATCATCCGGGGTTGAACGCGCGCGGGGCGTGAAGGACCCCGCCGCCATCACTGACTTCATCGCCGCTGCCAAAGCCGCCCGCGCGTGACGGCAAGCGAAGAAAGCGAAGCCGCCGAAAAGGCCAAGATGCGTCGCGTGCTGGCGATATTCGGCCCGGCGGTCTTTGCCGGTGCCTTTGCGACACGCGTGACCGACCCGACGGTCGCCGAAATCGCCGGGGAATTCAGCGTGACCGCCGCCGAGGCCGCCTTGCTCGGCACGGCCTATACGCTCCCCTTCGCTTTGGTGCAGCCCATCCTGGGGCCGGTTGCGGATTCCATCGGCAAGCGGCGGATTGTCATGATCTGTGTCGCGATGCTGGGCCTGATGCTGCTGGCCGCCGCAGTTTCGGCCAGTTTTGGCTGGCTGATGGCCTTCCGTGCCGCTTCCGGCATGGCGGCGGGGGGCATGATGCCGCTGACGCTTGCCATTATGGGCGATGCGGTATCGCTGAAATACCGGCAGGTGGCGCTGTCGCGCATTCTGGTCTTTGGCATTAGCGGGCAGATCGCGGGCGGCGTGGTGGCCGGGCCGATCGCGGCGGTAGCAGGCTGGCGCGGCGTGCTGGTGGTTTGCGCCATTGCCGCGTTTCTTGGCCTGGTCGCCCTGATCCTGGCCGCCCGCGGCGCCCCGCGCGAGGTGATGACACGCTATGACCCCGCCGTCGCGCTGCAACGCTATCGCGGCATTATCGCCAACCCCGCCGCGCTGCCGCTATTCGCCGCCGTTGCGGTGGAAGGCGGCTTGGTTTTTGGCGTCTTCCCCTTCATCGCGCCCTTACTGATCGAACGCGCCATCGGCAGCACCATGGAAGCCGGCTTTGCCATTGGTGCCTTTGGCCTGGGCGGGCTGTTATTCGCTGCCCTGGTGGCGCCCCTGCTGCGGCGCTTTGGCCAGGCGGGCGTGATCCGCCTAGGTGGGGCCACCGGCGCCTTGGCGCTGATTGCCCTGGCGCTGGCGCCATCCCTGGTGGTGGCGACGCTGGCAGGGCTTGGGCTTGGGCTTGGCTTTTACATGATCCACAACGCCATCCAGACGCGGGCGACCGAGCTTGCCCCCCAGGCGCGCGGCAGCGCCATGTCGCTCCATGCCTTTGCCTTTTTCGGCGGCCAATCACTCGGCCCCATCGCCTATGGGCTGGGGGCGATGGTCTTTGGCCTGCCCATCACCCTGACGCTGGCGGGCGGCGCGATCATGGTTCTGGCGCTGCTTTTGGCGCGGCGCTGAGACAGCGAATCGGGGTGCGAATCGGGCAGTGAAAATAACCCCTGGCCGGCACCAGCGAACAAAACAAAAATGCTGACGCTTCGCGCCATTAATTTTATTCAATTTTTTCAATAGGTAAGCTCGATTAACGAGAACAAACCAAAAACGTGCGACTCGGGCCGGATAGCGGCGCTTCTCCTCCAAGATATGGTGGGCGCAACCAGCGGAAGGCCACAAGTGCGTTCCCGTCTCGTCCCAGGGCCTTGGCCCTAGAAATCGCTCACGCGACCCTTCTGTTCCCAATCGCCAAAGCGGGTCGGTTCCGGGCCTTTCGGGCCACCAATCTCCTTCGGTTTGGCAGGCGGCGCCTTGGCGGGGGGCGGGGCTGGGGTTGCCGGGGTTTCGGGCGCGGGTTTCTCGGTCATGACAAATTCGCCTAGCGGTTTTAACGTGATCGCTCGAGGGAAAAGAAAGGGCGCTTCATGGCCGGCTATACCCGCACTGTCATCCTGCTTGCCGCGCTGACCGCGCTTTTTGGCGTGATCGGACTTATGATCGGGGGGGAGCAGGGGATGATCATGGCGCTGCTTTTCGCCGGGGGCATGAACCTCTTTTCCTGGTGGAACAGCGATAAGATGGTGCTGCGGATGCATAATGCCCAGCCCATCAGCCCGCAGGAAGCGCCCCGGCTGTATGAGATGACCGCAGGGCTTGCCGCCAATGCGGGCCTGCCCATGCCGGCGCTTTACGTGATTCACGAAGCCCAGCCCAATGCTTTTGCCACCGGCCGCAATCCGCAACACGCGGCAGTTGCCGTGAATACCGGCCTGCTGGAGATGCTTTCGGAAGAAGAGGTTGCCGGCGTGATTGCGCATGAATTGGCGCATATCAAGAACCGCGACACGCTGGTCATGACCGTCACGGCCAGCATCGCCGGCGCCATTTCAGCACTCGCGCAATTCGGCATGATGTTCAGCCGTGGCCGCAATCAGCAGGGGCAGAACCCTTTTGGCCCCATCGGCATGTTGTTGATGGTGATCCTGGCGCCCATTGCAGCCGCCATCGTGCAAATGGCGATCAGCCGGTCGCGTGAATATGAGGCCGATCGCGCGGGCGCCGAGATTTGCGGCCAACCCATGGCCCTGGCCGGCGCGCTGCAGAAATTGGAACATTACGCCCATCAGCGCGTGAACCAGCGGGCGGAAGCCAATCCGGCGACCGCGCATATGTTCATCATCAACCCGCTTTCGGGCGCGCGGATGGATAATTTGTTCTCGACCCACCCGCGCACGGCGAACCGCGTGGCGGCGCTGGAGAAACTCGCCGCCAGCATGGGGGCGCTGCCAGGCGGCAGCCCTTGGGGACAGGCGCTGCCTTCCGAAAAGCCGCCAGCGCAGCGGGGTCCTTGGGGGTAAAGCTGGCAGTCCCGGCCCGGGGCGGCTATTATCACCTCATGAAAGCCCTGCCGCGCCTGCTTCCCCTGGCCGTAATCACCCTGCTGGGGGCAGACATCCTTCCCGCCGCCGCGCAATTCGCGGCGCCACCGCCCCAAGCCGGCGCGCAGCCGCCACGCCCGCCAGCCCTGCCCGGCCTTGCCGCGCGCCGCGCGCCTGAGCCCATTCCGGCTGACGAGAACGCCAACCTATCCCCGACACCTGCGCTGTTTGATGCCATCACGCGCGGCGATCTGGCAGCGGCGCGTGATGCCGTTAATCGTGGCGCGGATTTGAATGGCCGCAATGCGCTTGGCCTGACACCGGTGGATTGGGCAGTGGATCAGGGGCGCAATGATATCCTGTTTTATCTGCTTTCCGCACGCGGCATGGCTGGCAGTTCCGGCCCGACCAATGCTCGCAGCGCCGCCGCCGCCCGCGCCGAACGGGAACGCGCCGAACGTGCCGCGCAGCAGGAAGCGCTGCGCCTTTCGCGCCAGGCCGCAGCGCAGGGCGCGCGGGCGCCGAGTGTTTCCATCAAGCCCCGGCTTTTCGCCAATGATGGCGGCGCAGCGCAGTTGGAATCGGGCTTCCTTGGCTTTGATGCGGGGCGCCCAGGTGCGGCCCGCCGCGGCGGCTGAGCTGATGTTTTTCGAAGGCTTCACGCTGGAAACACGCGAAGCCAATGGGCAGAGCATTCGGCTCCGCCGCGCCGGTTCCGGCCCGCCACTTCTGCTATTGCATGGCAATCCGCAAACCCACGCCATGTGGCATCGCGTGGCGCCAATTCTGGCACGCGACTTCACGGTGATTGCGCCTGATCTGCGCGGCTATGGGTTTTCATCCAAGCCCGCGGTCAGCGCCGACCACGCACCCTATGCCAAGCGCGCCATGGCCGCCGATATGGTGGCGCTGATGGGCGGGTTGGGCTTTCCGCGCTTTCAGATTGTTGCGCATGATCGGGGTGCGCGCGTGGCGCATCGCCTGGCGCTGGATACACCGGAAGCGGTGGAACGGCTTTGTGTGCTGGACATCATCCCAACGCTTGAGCATTTCGAACGCGCCGATATGGCCTTTGGCCTTGGCTATTATCACTGGTTCTGGCTGGCCCAGCCACACGACAGGCCCGAACGCATGATCCTGCGCGATGTTGAGGATTGGTTTGACCTGCACACATCGCGCGAACCCAAGGACAAATCCTTCTTCCACCCCGAAGCCCGCGCGGATTATCTGGCAGCGCTCCATCTTCCCGGCACAGTCGCCGCGATTTGTGAGGATTACCGCGCCGCGACAACAATTGATCTTGATCATGACCGCGCATCCCGCGCGGCGGGCCGAAAGATTTCCTGCCCCTTGCTGGCGCTCTGGGGTGCCAAGGGCAAGATCCCGAAATGGTATGATGCGCTGTCGATCTGGTGCGATTACGCCACCGGCCCGGTGACAGGCGGCGCGGTGGCTTCAGGCCATTATCTGGCGGAAGAAGCACCAGAAGAAGTGCTGGTCTGGCTTAAGGATTTTCTGCGGCGCTGATCGGCAGCATCCCAAGCGCCGGCAAATCCAAAACCCAAGGCAAATCCGTATCACCCGTCGCCGCCCCCGCGCGCGTCAGCAGCGCATGCGCCTGACCGCGATGATGTGTTTGGTGATTGAAGAAATGCCCAACCGTGATCCAAAGAGGCATGCTCACCTCACGCCCGACAATGCCGGAATACCAAGATAGCGGCGCCGCCAAAGCTTCGGGCGTGAGGCGCGCGGCCCAGGCTTCGATCTTGGCATCCGCAGCCACGCGGCGGGATTTCAGCTCCGCCCAATCCGTGATCATGACAGGGCTTTGCTTCATGGCGACAGTGGGTTTTTCCCAAGCGTCAAAGCGGCTCATCCAGGTGGTATCGCCCCACAGCAAATGGCAGAGCGTGCCCTGAATGCTGCCCCAAAAGGCGCCGCCATCGGCTTGCCGTGCGCTGGCATCCAGCCCATCCGCCGCGGCGTAAAGCCGGCGATTCATTTCGCTGTTATAGGCCGCCATCATGCGGCACCAATCGGGCGAGATCATGCGGCACCTATTTGCTTGTAAAAGAATACGGTCGCCGAGGCACTGCCATCCGCATTGAGCGCAAAGCCCGGAATGCGCCCGGCTTCCTGCCAGCCAAGCGCGCGATACAAAGCCTCACCAGCATCATCCGCGCGGGTATCGAGGGTCAGCAAGCGCCGCCCGCGTGTTGCGGCTTCCGCTTCCAAAGCCGCCATCAGCGCCTGGCCCACGCCGCGCCGCCGCGCTGACGGATGCACCAGAAGTTTCGCCACTTCCGCGCGGTGTGGCTGATTGGGTGGTGTGGCCAGATCAAGCGTGACGGTGCCAACCAGCACGCCATCCGCCCAGGCGACCCAGATTGCCTTTCGGTCAAGCGCAATATCGGCGAGGCTGCGCCGCCAGAAACCCTGTGCGGCCTCAGTGCTTAATGGCGGCAGGAAGGAAACCGAAGCCCCGGCGGCAACGCAAGCCACCAGAATATCCGCCAAGGGCCGTTCGGCATGTTCGGCGGCCGAGGCATCCAGCCGATGCACTGCCACGCCGCGCGCTGCCTTCACGAAGGGAAATTCCAGCGAATTGGAAAGATCATTCAAAACGCGGATCGGCCCCTGACGGACATAGCCAAGCTTGGCGTAGAATGTATGCGCGCGGGTGAAGCGTGTGTCGGACCAAAGCCGGATTACCTCCGCGCCCGCTTCTCGCGCATGGGCTTCCGCCGCTTCCATCAGCGCAGCAGCAACGCCCCTGCCGCGCTGGCTGGCCGCGACATAGACGCGGCAAATCTCCCAATCCGGCGTGCCAGGCAAAGGATGCGCGGCGGCCATGCCCACCACCGCGCCCGCTTCTTCGGCCACCCACAGCGCGCCATCCTGTGCAGCAAAATAGCTGGCGAGCGCGCGGAGTTCCGGCAATTCTCCATCCAGATCAAAGACGCAGCCCGGATATTCCGCCCAGCAATCGCGGATCAGCGCAATGAAGCCCGCCGCATCCGAATCGCGCCCGGCGCGGAGCATCGCGCCTTCAGCTCAAGTCGCGACAGAATTCCTGGATGCGGCCGCAGGCTTCGCGCAGGTTTTCCGTGTTGGTCGCGTAGGAAATCCGCAGATAAGGAGACATGCCATAAGCCGTGCCCTGCACGGTTGCGACATATTTTTCTTCAAGCAGCGCCATGGCGAAATCCGTATCGGTTTCGATCTTGCGCCCGCCCTTGCTGGTT
>JBIIIE010000358.1:0-3222 GCA_044235135.1 Roseomonas sp.
ACCCATCAACACAATCCAGATCGGCAGCGCGAAAAGCAGCACGCCGAGTACCAGGATGATATGGGTGATCATATCCGCGCGGGGATTGCTGCCGGCCATGCCCATGGGGGCGGCGATACTGTTGCGTAGCTCGGCCATCAGTAATGAACCTTGCGTTCAATGAAGCGGAATTGCACCAAGGTTAGCGCCATGACCGCAATCATCAGCACAACCGATTGCGCGGAGGATGAGCCAAGATCCAGATTGACCCGCCCATCAATATAGGCGCGGTAGATCAGGGTTTGCGTGGCATTGCCCGGCCCGCCCTTGGTCAGCGCATCTATAATGCCGAAAGTATCGAAAAACGCGTAGGTGATGTTGATCACCAGCAGAAAAAAAGTGGTCGGCGACAGTAGCGGGAAGATCACCGTGCGGAAGCGATGCAGGGGGGAAGCGCCATCAATGGACGCCGCTTCCAAAACGCTGCGCGGGATGGATTGCAGCCCGGCCAGGAAGAACAGGAAGTTGTAGGAAACCTGTTTCCAGGCCGCCGCGAGTATCACAACCAGCATGGCCTGATTGCCATTCAGCGTATAATTCCAGGCAACCCCTGCGGCTTTCAACGCGCGGCCAATCAGTCCGATATCCGGGTGGAACAGGAAAATATAGAGAATGGCCGCAATGGCTGGCGCCACCGCATAAGGCCAGATCAACAGCGTGCGATAGCCATCCTTGCCACGGATATGCCGATCCGCCAGCACCGCCAGGCCAAGCGCGAAACCCATGGCAAGCGCGGTGACGGCTACCGAGAAAATCAGCGTATTGATGATGACCTGATGATACAGCGGATCAGCGAAAAGATCGGTGAAATTCTCAAACCAGACGAATTGCGTTGAAATGCCGAAGGCGTCCTGACGGATGAAGGAATACCAAACCGCTTCCCCCGCCGGCCAAAAGAAGAAGACAAAGGTGATGGCAAGCTGCGGCGCCAGCAGCAGATAGGGCAGCAGCTTATTGTTGAAAATCGCCTTGCGCTGCATGGCACCTCAACCAAAAAGAGGGGGCCACCCGGAAGGCGGCCCCGATACGCGATCAACGACGATTGGCGCGTTCAAAATTGCGCAACACCACATCGGCGCGGCGATTGGCATTGGCAAGCAGGGTTTCGGTATTCTGCTGACCCTGGAAGCCGCGTTCCAATTCTTCCTGGATGATGTTGCGGATTTCAACAAAGCCACCCAGGCGGAAGCCCTGACTATTGGGCGTGGGTTCCGCACGGGAAAGCTGGATGATGGCCGCATCCGCACCGGGGTTTTGGGTATAGAAGCCCTCAGCGCGCGAAGCCTCATACGCGGCCAGCGTCAGCGGCACATAGCCGGTGACATGGTGCCACCACTTGTCTTGCTCAACTTCCGAGATGAAGCGGTAGAATTCCGCCACACCGCGATATTCCTCCGCCGTGCGGTTGCGCGCCGTCAGGGTCCATAGGCTGGCGCCGCCGATCACGCCGTTATGCGGGGATTGGGTGACATCGGCGTGATAAGGCAGCACCACGGAAGCCCAACGGAACTTCGCATCGCGCTGAACCTGCGCCCGACCGGCGGAGGAATTGAAGGACATGGCGGCTTTGCCTGCCGGGAAGCTCGCGAAGCCATCGGCATCGCGCCCGCCATAAACGAAGGTGCCTTCGCGCTGCATCTCAAGCAGCATATTGGTGTGCTTGGCGAAGATCGGCGCGCCGAGGTTCATTTGGGCATCCAGGCCTTCAAAGCCATTGGCCTTGGTGGCGAGACCAACATCATGCATGGATGACATTTGTTCAAACATCACCCAGGTCGGCCAGGCGGTGCTGATCGGGATTTCGGCGGCATTGGTCGCCTTGATCTTCTGCGCAGCAGCGCGGATTTCAGCCCAGGTCTTGGGCAGATCGGTGGTGGAAAGCCCGGCCTTTTCGAAAGCGTCCAGGTTCACCCACATCACCGCCGAGGATGAATTATGCGGCATGGAAACCAGGCGGCCTTGCGTGTCTGAATAATAGCCGCGCACACCGGCCAGATAGCGCTTGGGATCAAGCGTAATACCCGCTTCGCCGAGCAATTCATGGGTCGGGCGAATCGCAGGGCCAGCGGCCATCATGGTGGCGGTGCCGACTTCAAACACCTGCGCGATATGGGGCGGCGTGCCGGCGCGCCAGGCGGCGATGGCACCGGTCATGACTTCCACATAGGAACCGCGGAAGGTGGCATTCACGCGAAAGCGCGATTGGCTTTCATTGAAGCGTGTGACTTGTTCGGCCACGCGCTCACCCAGCGCACCGCCAAGCCCATACCAGAACTGAATTTCTGTGCGGCCCTGGGCGCGCACGGATGGTGCGATGAAGGGGGCCGCAAGCAGACCCGATGTTCCCAGCAGAATGTGACGACGTTGCATGAAAGCTCTCCTTCTTTGGTGGGGGCCTGTCCGATACCCAGGCTTTATTACAAGTAAAAGACGGTTTCGCGAAGCTTGTGTTTCGGCCTTTTCAGCCGCCCATCAGCCGGGCCAGCCTATCCCGCGCCCCGGCATGGAAGCGCAGCCCTAGCTTGCTCCGGCGCCAAAGCACATCTTCCGCCGTTGCCGCCCATTCCTCCCGCCGCAAATAGTCCAATTCCGCCTCATGTAGGTCCGCGCCAACCGGCGGACCGGGGTCCTGGCCGGGGGTGAAAATCCGCCAGGCGCGGGTGCCATAGGCGCGGAGCAACCGGGCGCAGAGCGCCCCCGGCAGCTGCGGGAAATCGCGCTGGAACCCGGCCAGCAGGGCCGCGAATCCATCCGGGGCGAAATCCCCGCCCGGCAAGGCTGCGCGGGCGGTCCAACCCGCCTTTTCGGGCCGCAGGCGCAGTTCCGCCAAGGCCGCTTCGGCCAGTTTGCGATAGGTGGTGATCTTGCCGCCGAACACGCTCAGCAAGGGCGCCGCCCCTTCGGGCGCATCCAGCTTCAGCACATAATCGCGCGTGGCTTCCTGCGCTTTGCTCGCCCCATCATCGTAAAGCGGGCGAAGGCCGGAATAGGTCCAGACAATATCTTCGCGCTTTACTGGCTTGCGGAAATAGCCGGACGCCGCCGCGCAGAGATAGATGATTTCGCCTTCCGAAATCTGTGGTGCTGCGTCCGGGTCCGCATGATCCTCATCGGTCGTGCCAATCAGGGTGAAGTCTTGCTCATAAGGAATGGCGAAAATGATGCGGCCATCGGCATTCTGGA
>JBIIIE010000359.1:0-3220 GCA_044235135.1 Roseomonas sp.
ACCGCGCGCATCGAAACCGGTGAGCCCTACATCATCTATTCCGACCACGTGAATAATGCGCGGCCCGAGCATCAGAAGCTGGCGGGGCTTGAGGTCAAAACCTCGAACCTATGTTCTGAAATCACGTTGCCGACCGGGATTGACCAGCATGGCGAACAGCGCACGGCGGTGTGCTGCCTGTCTTCGCTCAATCTTGAGACCTGGTTTGAATGGAAGGATGAGGCGCAATTCATCCCCGATGTGATGCGCTTCCTGGATAATGTGCTGCAATCCTTCATTGATACCGCGCCCGATTCCATGGCGCGGGCGCGGTATAGCGCGATGCGCGAACGCTCGGTCGGGCTTGGGGTGATGGGCTACCATTCCTTCCTGCAGGCGCTGAATGTGCCGTTTGAAAGCGTGGTGGCGAAGGTGTGGAATATGCGGATGTTCAAGCATATCCGCGCCCAGGCCGATGCCGCTTCCCGGATGCTGGCCGAAGAACGCGGCCCCTGCCCGGATGCCGCCGAATACGGCTTCATGGAGCGTTTTTCGAACAAGATCGCGATTGCGCCAACCGCTTCCATCAGCATCATTTGCGGTGGGGCGAGCCCGGGGATCGAACCGATCGCGGCCAATGTCTATAACCACAAGACGCTGTCCGGGTCCTTCATTGTGCGCAACCCCTTCCTGAAGAAGGTGCTGGCCAAGCATGGCCGGGATGATGACGATACCTGGACCACCATCACGGTGAATAAGGGCAGCGTGCAGCATCTGGATTTCCTGACCGATCAGGAAAAGGCCACCTTCAAGACGGCGTTTGAATTGGATCAGCGCTGGGTGGTGGAACATGCCGCCGATCGCACGCCCTATATCTGCCAGTCGCAATCGGTGAACATCTTCCTGCCGGCCAATGTGCATAAGCGGGATTTGCACCAGATCCACATGACGGCGTGGAAGAAGGGTGTGAAGTCGCTCTATTACTGCCGGAGCCTGTCCATCCAGCGGGCAGATGCCATCAGCGAGAAGGTGGCGCCGCAGGAAGCGCTGGGTGTGGCGGCGCCAGCCAATGATCAGGCGCAATTGCCGCTGGTGGCGGCGGTGCCGGCGACCAACAATAATTACGAAGAATGTTTGGCCTGCCAGTAAAGCTGGGTTAGTCTTCCCCCAACCCGCCCCCATATCCGGGGGCGGCAAGCCCGAAACGGGCGCGGGAGGAAGTTTGAAATGTTGAAGCGTCGCAGCCTGCTGGCTGTTGGTATGGCCAGCGGTTTTGTCATCCAAGCCAAAGCGCAAGCCAGCAATTGGCCGGATCGTCCGGTGCGGATGATCATTGGCTATCCTGCCGGTGGCCCCACGGATTTTCCAGGCCGGCTATTGCAGGAACCGCTGCAAAAGCTTTGGGGGCAGCCCATCGTCATTGAAAATCGCCCCGGTGCCAGCCAGGTGATCGCTTCCGAAGCGGTGGCGCGTTCCGCCCCCGATGGCTATACGATTTTCCTTGCCGCCAGCACCCATGCCAGCAATGCGGCGGTGCATCCGCGCCTGCCCTATGACACGATCAATGATTTCACGCCGATCGTGAATATCTATGCCTCACCCACGGTGCTGTTCACTGGGACGGGGCAACCCTTTCGCACCGCGCAGGATTTGGTGGCGGCGGCGCGCCGGGAACCGGGCTTTGCCTTTGCGTCATCCGGCGTGGGTTCGTCTGGGCATTTCGCGCTTGAGATGTTCCGCAAGAAAATGAACCTTGATCTGACCCATGTTCCCTATCGTGGGGCGGTGCCCGCACTTCAGGATGTGATGGGGGGACGGGTGCCTGGAACCTTCAGCACCTTATCTGGCGCGATTGCCTTGGCGCGTGAGGGGAAAATCCGCCCACTCGCCATTGGTGGGCCGCAGCGCGTGCAGGTGCTGCCCGATGTGCCAACCCTGGATGAGCTTGGCATGG
The DNA here is from genome assembly GCA_044235135.1 of Roseomonas sp. Taxonomy (GTDB): domain Bacteria; phylum Pseudomonadota; class Alphaproteobacteria; order Acetobacterales; family Acetobacteraceae; genus Neoroseomonas. The sequence goes on from JBIIIE010000359.1 coordinate 1,934, forward strand.
GCATTCCGGATACCAGCCCCTGGTATGGCTTCATCGCGCCGCGTGGCCTGCCGCGCGATATTGTGGACCGCATCGCGCGCGATGTGCAGGGCTTGCTCCGCGATCCCGTTATTCGCCAACGCCTGATTGACCAGGGTGGCGTGATCCTGGGCGAGGGTCCTGAGGCTTTCACCCAGCGCATCGCCCGCGAATTGGCGGAAAACATCGTGGTGGCGCGCGAATCGAATATCCGCGTGGAGTAGCGGGACCACAATATCTTGCGGTTCGCGGTTGCCCGACCCACCAATTGTGGTAAAAGCATCGCGAACCAACAGAATGGGATTCGATACCATGGCCGATGGCATGATGCGGGATGAATTGCCGGTGAAGTTTGATCTTTTGACCTCGAACCCCGTCTATAAGCCCTTCCGCTATCCTTGGGCCTATGAAGCCTGGTTGCAGCAGCAGCGCATCCATTGGCTGCCGGAAGAAGTGCCGCTGGCAGACGATGTGAAGGATTGGCAGAAGAATCTGACGCAATCCGAACGCAATCTGCTGACGCAGATTTTCCGCTTCTTCACCCAGGCGGATGTGGAAGTGAACAACTGCTACATGAAGCACTATTCCCAGGTGTTCAAACCGACGGAAGTGCTGATGATGCTCTCAGCCTTCTCGAACATCGAAACGGTGCATATCGCGGCCTATAGCCATTTGCTCGATACCATCGGCATGCCTGAAATCGAATACACGGCCTTCCTCAAATACAAGGAGATGAAGGACAAATACGATTACATGCAGGGCTTCAGCGTTGCGAATAAGACCGAAATCGCGAAGACGCTGGCTGCCTTTGGCGCCTTCACCGAAGGTTTGCAGCTTTTTGCTTCCTTCGCGATTCTCATGAATTTCCCGCGCTTCAACAAGATGAAGGGCATGGGCCAGATCGTGAGCTGGTCTGTGCGCGACGAAACCCTGCATTGCCTTTCGGTGATCCGGCTGTTCCGCACCTTCGTGCAGGAAAACCCGGAAATCTGGACCGAGGAATTCCGCCGCGATCTTTACCTGATTTGCGCCACCATTGTGGATCATGAAGACGCCTTCATTGATCTGGCGTTTGAATTGGGTGGCGTGCAGGGTTTGGATGCGTCGCTGACGAAGCAATATATCCGCTTCATTGCGGATCGGCGCTTGCAGCAGCTTGGGCTTGAACCGCTTTACAACATCGAAAAGAACCCGCTGCCCTGGCTGGATGAAATGCTGAATGCCGTGGAGCACGCGAATTTCTTCGAGAATCGCGCCACCGAATATTCC
>JBIIIE010000360.1:0-3219 GCA_044235135.1 Roseomonas sp.
TGAATGTCGCGGCGCGCGGCGTTGGTGTGGCGAAGCGCGCCTTGGATGAAGCGGTGCGCTATTCCCAACAGCGCAAGACCTTCGGTAAATTCATCCATCAACATCAGGCCATCGCCCTTAAGCTTGCCGATATGGCGGTGCGCGTTGAAGCCGCGCGGCTGCTCACGGAAAAAGCCGCGCAGGCCTTGGATCGCGGCGATCGTTCGGATTATGAGGCCGGCATGGCGAAGTTATTCGCGACCGAAGCCGCGGTGGAAAACAGCCTGGAAGCCATGCGCATTCATGGCGGCTATGGCTATTCCAAGGAATTCGTCGTGGAGAGGCTCTACCGCGATGCGCCGCTTTTGGTGATTGGTGAAGGCACCAATGAAATCCAGCGCCTGGTGATCGCCAAGCGCCTGATTGAAAAGAACCCCATCTGATGGCCGAACGCCCCCTGCCGCTGGATGGCGTCACGGTTCTGGCCGTTGAACAATATGGCGCCGGGCCTTTCGGTTCCATGCTGCTTGCGGATATGGGCGCTGAGGTCATCAAGATCGAAAACCCTGCGGAAGGTGGTGATGTTGGGCGCAGCGTCGGGCCTTATTATTTCGGTCCAGGCGATAGTCATTTCCATCACGCCTTCAACCGCAATAAGCGGAGCCTCGCACTTAATCTGAAGCATCCGGAAGGCATGGCGCTGCTGCGGCAATTGGTGGGCCATGCCGATGCGGTGCTGGATAATCTGCGCGGCGATCAGCCGGACAAGCTTGGCCTGACCTATGAAGCGTTGAAGGAATGCAACCCGCGCATCGTCTGCGCGCATCTTTCCGCCTATGGCCGGCAGGGTTCGCGCAAATCCTGGCCGGGTTATGATTATTTGATGCAGGCGGAAGCGGGTTATCTTTCCCTGACCGGAGAGCCCGAAGGCCCACCAGCGCGCTTTGGTCTTTCGGTTGTGGATATGATGACCGGGCTGATGACAGCCTTCGCGTTGGTGTCTGGCGTTGTCGGCGCACGCGCGACGGGGCGCGGCATGGATGTGGATGTCAGCCTGTTTGATACGGCGCTGCATAATCTTTCTTATTTGGCCACCTGGTATCTGAATGGCGGGCATGTGCAGGGGCGGGAGCCGCGCGGTTCACACCCATCGCTGACGCCATCACAGCTTTATCGCACGCGGGATGGTTGGATTTTCCTGATGTGCAATAAGGAAAAATTCTGGCCGATCCTGACCGAAGCTTTGGGTCGCGCGGAATGGGCGGATGATCCGCGTTTCGCGACGTTCAAGGCGCGGCTCGCCCATCGCGAATTGGTCACGCAAATCCTGGATCAGGCGCTATCGCAAAAAACCACCGCGGAATGGTTGGCGCTTTTCGGCGGCCGCGTGCCAGCCGCGCCGGTTTTTGATGTGGCGCAGGCGCTGCAAAACCCCTTCGCGCAGGAACAGGCAGCGATTGCCGATTTTGCGCGTCGCGAAGGGGGCGATCCGGTACGGATGCTGAGCGGCCCGGTGCGGGTTGCGGGTGCGCGCCCACCAACCAAGGCTGCACCCGCGCTTGGCGCCGATACATCGGACATTCTTTCGAAGCGCCTTCACCTGAATGCCGAGGCGATCCAGAAACTCAAGGAAAAGGGAACGATACGCTGATGGGTGCCAAAAGGCGCGCTCAGCGCGATGGCTCCGTCTTGCCTGCCGCGCCGGTCAGCCGCCTTGCGCAGGCGGCCTATCCCAATCGCTGCTTCGCCTGACCGCGCCTCAATTCAAAAACGGATTGCCCCCGCGCGGCCCGCGTGTGCGCGGCCCATAATGGCGTGCCAGATAATCCACGATGGTATCGCGGAACTCGCCTTCAATTGGATTCATATCGTGCTTTTCCGTCATCCAATCCATCAGCTCATCCCAGCGTTCGCGCGTGAAGGCGCTGCGGCGGATAAGCGCGGTATTGTGGCAGGCGGTGCAATAGCCGAATACTTCTGACCGGCCTTCGCCTTCCGCAAGCACGGTTTCCTCTTCCTGCTGCTCAGCCACGTCAGCGGTGGCTTCCGCCTGGCGCGGTGCCGGATCAGGGGTTTGCGCGATGGTGGCTGATGCGCATAACAGCATCGCCACCGCCGCATAGGGCAGCCATCTCATGGCGGGTTCAGCCGATCAAAATGGCGACACGGCTGACAGGATTGGCGCCATAGCCTTGCGGATTCCAATTCGCCGCGACATGCGGCTGCATCCGGCCATTGCTGTCTGTCGCGCGATACCAGACTTCAAAATAGCCATCGCTCGGCAGCGCAATTCGGCCCTGCCAACGCTGCCAGGCATGGCGATTGGCTGGGGCCGCCACCTGCATGGCCTGCCAGCTTTGGCCGAAATCGGTGGAAACATGCACGTCACGCACGGTCATGTCTCCGGCCCAGGCATGGCCGCGAATATCAAGGCTGCGTGTGCCAGCGGGCAGGCGCGTGCCATGCGCATGGCTGGTCAGCACGGAACGCACCGGCATGCTTTCCATATCCACGAAATCAGCGCCGTTGTTGCGGCTGCCCGGCACAATGGGCCGCACCGGAATGCGATAGGATGTGCCGCCCATGCCGCGCCCGGTATGGGGCGCATTCAGCACTTCAAGCCGGGTGAACCATTTCTGGCTGAGCGAACCCGGCCAGCCCGGCACAATCAGCCGCGCCGGCGCACCATGGATTTGCGGAATGGCCGCGCCATTCATGCGAAAGCAGATCAGGGTATTTTCATCCATCGCTTTATCAATCCGCATGCCGCGGCTGATCGCCGGGCCCTGCGCGGAAAGATGCGTATCGGCGCCATGCTGGCCGGTGAATTTGGCGCTGTCCTTCACGCCGGCAGCGCGCAGCACATCGCGCAGCCGCACGCCAGTCCATTCCGCATTGGAAATGGCGCCATTGCCCCATTGATTGCCCGATGCCTGGGGTGAGAAGGCAGCGCGCCCATTGCCGCCGCATTCCATTTGCAGCTGGCGTGTTACCACTTCAAAACGCTGTTCAAGCTCGGCAATGGAAAGTTCAAGTGGGGTATTCACTTCCCCATCAATGCGGATTTTCCAGGCGCGCGGATCGGCCACCGGGTCCGGCGTGGCGCCATTGTTACGGATGAAAAACTTATCCGCGGGCGTGATCGGGTCATCCAGCAGATGCTCGGGCGTTTCCGCTGTCAGCGGGCGTTCGCCCTGCATGATCAGGGGCGCCTTGCCGGCCATTTGCAGGAATTGCGGT
>JBIIIE010000060.1:0-11416 GCA_044235135.1 Roseomonas sp.
TCGGCCACGGCAGGGTTCGCGACCAGCGCGCTTTCAATTTCCGCCGTACCCATGCGGTGGCCGGCGACATTGATCACATCATCCACGCGGCCCGTGATCCAGTAATAGCCATCGGCATCACGCCGCGCGCCGTCGCCGGTGAAATACATGCCCTTGAAGGTGGAGAAATAGGTCTGCACGAAGCGTTCATGATCGCCATAAACCGTGCGCATCTGCCCGGGCCAGCTATCGAGGATCACCAGATTACCCTCGGTCGCGCCCTCCAGCAATTTGCCTTCCCCATCCACCAAGGCGGGCATCACGCCCGGCAGCGGCAGGGTCGCGGAACCTGGCTTCTGCGCCACCGCCCCTGGCAGCGGCGAGATCAAAATGCCGCCGGTTTCCGTCTGCCACCAGGTATCCACAATCGGGCAACGGGAATCGCCCACCACGCGATAATACCAAAGCCAGGCTTCGGGATTGATCGGCTCACCCACGCTGCCGAGGATGCGCAGGCTGGAACGATCATGCTTCTGCACCGGGCCCTCACCATCGCGCATCAAAGCGCGGATCGCGGTTGGCGCGGTGTAGAAAATATTCACCTTATGCTTCGCCACCACCTGCCAGAAGCGCCCGGAATCGGGCCAGCTTGGCACGCCTTCAAACATCAGCGTCGTCGCGCCATTCGCAAGCGGCCCATAGACGATATAGCTATGCCCGGTCACCCAGCCGACATCGGCGGTGCACCAATAAATCTCGCCCTCGCGATAATCGAAAACCTTTTCATGCGTATAAGAAGCCCAAACCATATAGCCGCCGGTGGTGTGCAACACACCCTTGGGCTTGCCCGTGCTGCCCGAGGTATAAAGGATGAAAAGCGGGTCTTCCGCGCCCATCGGTTCGGGATCACAAGTCTCGGGCTGGCCGGCGGTGATCGCATCCCACCAATGATCGCGGCCTGACATCATTTCCACATTGCCGCCGGTATTGCGCGCGACAATGACGTTCTTGATGGATGAACAACTCAGCAGCGCCTCATCCGCATTGACCTTCAGCGGCACGCGCCGCCCACCGCGCCGGCCTTCATCCGCCGTGATCAGCATGACACATTCGGAATCCTGAATGCGCGATGCCAGGCTATCGGGTGAAAACCCACCAAAGACGATGGAATGCACAGCACCAACCCGCGCACAGGCAAGCATCGCGACCGCCGCTTCCACAATCATCGGCAAATAAATGCAAACGCGATCACCCTTCTTCACGCCAAGCTTCCGCATGGCATTGGCCAATTTGCAGACACGCGCATGCAATTCACGGTAGGTCACCTTGGCGTCAGCGGCGGGATCATCGCCTTCCCACAGGATCGCCACCTGATCGCCCCGCGTCGCCAAATGCCGATCGAGGCAGGAGACGGAGGCATTCAGCACCCCATCCTCAAACCACTTGATCGAAACATTGCCGTTGAAATCGGTATTTTTGATTTTCGTGGGCGCCTTGATCCAGGAAATGCGCTTGGCTTCCTCGCGCCAGAAGGCTTCGGGGTTCTTGGCAGCCTGGTCATACATGGCGGCGCGCTGCGCCTCCGTCACACGTGCCTTGGCGACGATTTCGGGTTTCAGCGCGATCAATTCATCAGCCATGCCTGGGTCCTCCCCTTTTAGGTCTTGCTATGCGGGGAATGTGCGTCCTGGCTTTGGGTCGCGTCAATCTTTGGCGGGCGGGGAGGCGCCTGAAAAGCAAAAGGCCCGCACCAAAGGCGGGCCTTCCGGCTGACCGGCGGGCGGGGGCGCTTCCGCCCGCCAGTTTCGGCGTTCAGGTCAGCGGGTGGCGCTGCCCGAAGGCGCCGCCGGGGTCACCGCGCGAACCCTTTCATTCCCCTGATGGCCACGCACCTGGCCGGGGGCGGCTTCACCCGGTTTGGCCGGCGCCTGCACGGCGGGGCGGCTGCCCTGGGCCGGGGCGGTGGTGCTGGCTGTCATGCCGGCTGTCATGCTGGCTGTCCCCTGAGCAAGCGCCGCGCCCGCCAGCGCGACAGCAAGGCCGGTGGCGAGAAGTGAGGTCTTTGTCATGTAGCGCATCTTGTCCTCCTGTGTTTGAACTGTGCGCATGGGCATATGACCCCGCCGCCAAGGCGGCCTTGCGACGAAGGCAAGGTATTTTCAGGACTTTTGCGGCGACGCCATGGCGGCCATGGCGGGATTGCGGCGGATGAAAACCCGATCAATTCCGCGGCAGGCGCGCCGCGCTGGGTGCATCCGGATTCTGCGCGCGATGGCGCATCAGATGATCCGCCAGCACCAGCGCCATCATGGCTTCGCCCACCGGGACAGCGCGGATGCCAACACAGGGGTCGTGGCGGCCCTTGGTGATGATCTCCACGTCTTGACCGAAGCGATCCACCCCCAGCCGAGGTTCAAGAATCGAACTGGTGGGTTTTACGGCGAAGCGCGCCACAATCGGCTGGCCCGTGCTGATGCCGCCCAGAATACCGCCGGCATGATTGGCCTGGAAATCCACCAAGCCCCCCGCCCCCATGCGCATTTCATCGGCATTGGCCGTGCCTGTCAGCGCGGCGGCGGCGAAGCCATCGCCGATCTCAACCCCTTTGACGGCATTGATACCCATGAGCGCGCCGGCCAAATCCGCATCCAGCTTGCCGTAAATGGGCGCACCCAGGCCCGGCGGCACGCCTTCGGCCACCACTTCAATCACCGCGCCCACCGAATTGCCGGATTTGCGCAGTGCCAAAAGCTGTTCTTCCCAGCGCGCAGCGGCAGCGCGGTCCGGGCAGAAAAAGTCGTTTTCATCCACCGCCGCCCAATCCCAATTGGCCCGGTCCACCGCATCGCCGCCCATGGCGACCAAGGCACCCCTGATCCGCACGCCATCGCCCAGCACCTTGCGCGCAATGGCGCCGGCGGCAACGCGCATGGCGGTCTCGCGCGCGCTGGAACGCCCGCCGCCGCGGTAATCGCGGATGCCGTATTTCAATTCATAGGCAATATCGGCATGGCCGGGGCGGAACCGATCCTTGATTTCCCCGTAATCCTTGCTGCGCTGATCAGTGTTTTCGATCATCAGTGCAATGGGTGTGCCGGTGGTCTGGCCTTCAAATACGCCAGACAGAATCCGCACCTGATCCGCTTCCTGGCGCTGTGTCACGAATTTGGATTGCCCAGGCCGGCGCCGGTCCAGGAAGGGCTGGATATCGGCTTCCGATAGCGCCAGGCGCGGCGGCGCGCCATCCACCACGCAGCCAATGGCAGGCCCGTGGCTTTCGCCCCAGGTGGTGACACGGAAAAGATGGCCGAAGCTGTTATGCGACATGGGGGCGATCTATCCCGCCCCCCGCGCCCCGACAAGCGCCGCGCCTTAAGCCGCGCGTAGCCGAGCCGCGAGATCGGCGACTTGCCTTTCCAAGCCGGCGCTCTCCCGCGCAACGGCGCTTGCCTGATCGCCAAGCGCGGAGATGGGCGCATCAGCAGCCGCCATACCGTCCCGAACACCGGCCACAGCGCCCGCCACAGCCGAGGTGCCCTCAGCCGCCGCAGCGATACCCTGGGCGATTTCACGCGTGGCTGTGCCCTGCTGTTCAATGGCGCGCGCGGCTTCGCCGGCAATGCCATCAATACGCTGCACCACCTCTGCAATGCCCTGAATGGCCGCCACCGCTTCAGAGGAAGTGCTGCGGATTTCCTGCACCTGGCGCGAAATTTCCTCGGTCGCCTTGGCGGTTTGCGTGGCCAGGGCCTTCACCTCGGAAGCCACCACCGCAAAGCCCTTGCCGGCTTCACCCGCGCGTGCAGCTTCAATGGTGGCGTTCAGCGCCAGCAGATTGGTCTGGCCGGCGATGGCGGTGATCAGCTTGACGACATCACCAATTTTCTCGGCCGCCCCGGCAAGCCCTTGCACAATGCCATCCGTGCGCCCGGCGGCATTGACCGCTTCGGCGGCGATGCTGGCGGAAGCGCGGATTTGTTCGGAAACGGCGGTAACGGTCGCGGTCAGTTCCTCGGCCGCTGCGGCAACCTTGCCGGTTTCTTCCTGCGCGCGTCCCGCGCTGGCGCCGATGGTGCTGGTCGCCTGCTGCGCAGCCCGTTGCGCTTCTGTCAGGCTTGCCAGGGTCGCATGATTGGTGCTGGCGGCCTGTGCCAGGCCTTGCAGGCGCGGCGTGATTTCCGCTTCCAGCACCCGGCCCGCTTCCGCGCGCAGCGTCGCATGATCGGATTTGAGTCTGACAAGTTCCCCGAGCGCAGCATCACGCGCGGCGTTGGCGCTGGCCAGGTCAGCGCGCAAATTGGCGAGAATGCGAGCATCCGGGCGCTTTTCCGAAACTGCTGGGGCAGCGCTGCGGCGCGTCAGGAAGCCCAGCAACGCCGCCAAGGCCAGGGCAAGCCCGCCCAGCAGCAACGGCAAGCTTTGCGCCGGGGTCTGCTTTGGCTGGGCAGGCCGGGCGCGACGGGCTTCTTCCGCCGCAGCAGAAAGCAGCGGCGTGACGCTGGCCTGGAAACGCGCCCCGGCGTCACTCAACCGCGCTGCAGCAGCGGCAACCTGCTGGCCAGAGGCGTTTTCGCGCAACGCGCGCGCTGCTGGCGCCTCCAGCGCCTGGTGGGCGCGCTGGAGGGCAGAGGCAGCTTCACGCAGCGCCTGATAGCGCGGCGCATTGCCCAAAGCGGCCATGGCGGCATCGAGATTTGCCAGTGCCCCATTCTGCGCCGTGATCAGCGCCTGATGCGCCGCATCATCCCGCGTGGTGCTGATGCGGTTGGCAATGCCGAAAAGCTCCTCTGCCGCGCTGCGGGCATTGAACAGCGCGGCCTGCCGGGGGATTTCATTATTGGCAAGCAAGCCGCGCGGCCTTGGGGCCTGACCGCGCGGTGCGGGCGCCCCATTCATGGCGCGGGCGATTTCCTGTCCAACCCCATCAATGGCAGGCAGCAGGGCTGCGCGAAAGACGTGATGCGCGGCGCCCAGAGCGGCGATGTGCTGCCCGGCTTCCTGCCGCGCCCGTTGTTCCGCTTGCAAGGCCGCGCCAAGCTGTCTCAGCGCCTCTGCAAGGCCGGTGCTGGCAGTCTGAATACCGGACGGGATGGCGGGATTGCTGCGCAACAACGTATTCAGCCGGTCTTCCGCCTGGCGGGCACGGCGCGCTGCTTCGTTCAATTCAGCGTCGGACCGTGCCAACAGCATCGGCGGCACCGCGCCTGAAAGCTGTGTGGCGCGTTCGGCAATGTCCAAGCTGCGCGCCAGTGCGGGCAGGCGCGGATCAGCGGCGGGCGCAGGCAGGCTTTGCGGCAAGCCGTAAATGATGCCCGCCGTGCCCAAGGCGGTAAGCCCAGCAATAACGCCAATCCCCAATAAGGAGCGCGATGATGAAAACGCGTGGGCAGTTTTAGGCATCGGAATTTCCGCATCAGGATGTTGCACAATTATGGCGAAGGTTATCTGAAACTCCTGAATGTTCGGTGAGGAAGCGCAGTTTTTTATTCGCGCGATTGATAAGGGATCGAGGACATGCGGCAGAATTTCAGGCCGTGCCGGATTTGAGGGCATCAATAAAAATTTCGTATATTGCATGAATTTCACATGCCTTTTCAGGGCTCATTCATCTTACCACCGCTTTAAGACCGATCTCATGGGCCCGATTGACCAATTCTATGTTGCCCTTGAAGAACGTCTTGCGTCCACCATCCGCGCCGCAGAAGACCGTGTGGCCTTTTGGCGTTCCATTCTTGGTATTGCGGTCGCCATGATCCTTGCGGTTTCCGCTGCTGCCGCCTGGCTGCTGGTGCTGTGCATCTCGAAGCCGCTTGATGAACTATCCGGTTCCATGGACAGGCTTGCCAAGGGTGATCTTGCCGTGCGCATTCCCCATGCGGAACGTGTGAATGAAATCGGCGACATGAGCCGCGCGACCACCATCTTCCGCGATGGCCTGGTGGAAACCGCCAAGCTGCCTGAGGCGGAAGCCAAGCGCGGTGCGGAATTGGAAGCCGCGCGCCGTGCCGCCATTCAGGAAATCGCCAGCGATCTGGAAAAGGCGATTGGCCAATCCGTCGCCATGCTGTCCGATAATTCGGTCAAGCTTGCGGTGGAAGGTGGCAAGGTTGCCAGCACTAGTAGAGAACCTGGCCGCGCAATCGGCCAAGGCGACGGAGGGGATTCAGGGCGAAATCAGCGCCATGCAATCCATCATTTCTGATGTGGTTGCGGTGATCCGCGAAATCGTGGGCTGCATCGGCCAGCTCAATAACGAAAACGGCGCCATCGCCGCAGCGGTGGAAGAATAATCCGCCACCACGGCGGAAATCGCCTCAAGCCTGCGTTCTGCCGCGTCAAGTGTTGGGGCGCTGGAAGGGTCCATCGGCCGCGTTTCGGATATGACCCAGAATGCGGGTCAGGCCATTGGCACCATCAACCACGCCACCAAATCCCTGGCGGATGAGGCGGTGCAGTTGCGGGGCGCCACCCAATCACTGATCCAGCGCCTGGAAGCGGCCTGATCGGCGCTGCTTGCCCAAAGAAACGCGGCCTGCTGATGCGGGCCGCGTTTTTTATGTGATCAAACCGTGGAAATATCCGGCGCGTCGGGGTTCTTCATGCCGACAATGTGGTAGCCGCTATCCACATGATGCACTTCGCCCGTCACGCCGGCAGCAAGGTCAGACAGCAAATACAAACCCGCACCGCCCACTTCTTCGATCGTCACATTGCGACGCAGCGGTGAATTATACTGGTTCCATTTCAGGATATAGCGGAAATCACCAATACCACTCGCCGCCAGGGTCTTGATCGGGCCGGCGCTGATGGCATTCACGCGAATGCCGGCCTCACCCAAATCGGTCGCCATATAGCGTACGCTTGCTTCCAAGGCGGCCTTCGCCACACCCATTACATTGTAATGCGGTGTCACACGTTCGGCGCCGAGATAGGAAAGGGTCAATTGCGCGCCCCCCCGCTTCATGAGCGCGGCAGCACGGCGGCCAACGGCCACGAAGGAATAGCAGGAAATATCCATCGCCTGCAGAAAGGCGTCGCGCGGCGTGTCCAGATAGCGCCCGCGCAAATACTGCTTATCGGCAAAGCCAATGGCATGGACCAGGAAATCCATCCCGCCCCAGGCCTGTTCCACCGCGCCAAAGGCGGCATCCATGCTGGCATCTTCCGCCACATCACAGGGCACCACCAGGCTTGACCCCAGGCTTTCCGCCAGCGGCCGCACGCGTTTTTCAAGCGCTTCGCCCTGATAGGTGAAGGCAACCTCGCCCCCCTGGGCGGCAATGGCCTGCGCAATGCCCCAGGCGATGGAACGGTCATTCGCCACCCCCATGATCAGGCCGCGTTTGCCGGCCATCAGGGTGCCTGTGGGGATGCTGGGGGCTGGATCGGCGTCGTTCATCGGGTGCGGGACCATCCGGGTTTGCGCGTTTGGGCGATCTGCCATGGCGCCGGATGCCCGGCAAGGGCCTTGTCCTTTCGCAAAGCCTCCCGATACAGGGCATGACAAGGAGAATCCCATGGACGGCACCGTGACCACCACCGAAGACCCCTATGCCCTGTTTCAGGATTGGATGGCGGAAGCCACCAAAGGGGAGATCAATGACCCGAATGCAGTGTGCCTGGCCACCGCCACGCCGGATGGCAGGCCATCGGCGCGTATGGTGCTGCTGAAGGGCGTGGATGCACGGGGCTTCGTTTTCTACACCAATCTGGAAAGCCGCAAGGGCGGCGAATTGGCCGCCAATCCCTTTGCTGCGCTTTGCTTTCACTGGAAAACGCTCCAGCGCAGCATTCGTGTGGAAGGGCAGGTTGAGCAGGTTTCGGATACTGAGGCGGATGCCTATTATGCCTCCCGCGCGCGGACATCGCGGCTTGGGGCCTGGGCGTCCAAGCAATCCCGCCCGCTGGAAAGCCGCTTCGCCTTGGAAAAGGCGGTGGCCGAATACGGGCTGAAATATGCGGTGGGCGAGATTCCGCGCCCGCCCTTCTGGTCCGGCTTTCGCGTGCTGCCGGCGCGGATTGAATTCTGGCGGGACATGCCCTTCCGGCTTCATGAACGCCGGGTTTTTCATCGCGATGGCGCGGGTTGGCGGCTTGAGGCGCTCTACCCGTGAAGCCTGCCGCCGGCATTCCCCAGAACCAGGCGGAAGTGGCCGCGTTTCTGGAGCAGCTTGCCGGCGCCGCGCCGATTCAAACGCATATTTCGGCGATTTTTGTGGGGCGGGAGACCGCCTGGAAGATGAAGAAGGCCGTCGCGCTGGGATTTCTTGATTTCAGCACCCTGGCAGCGCGGGCGCATTTCTGCCGGCGGGAATTGGAGCTGAACCAGCCCGCCGCGCCCGGGATTTACCGCGATGTGGTGGCGATCACCCGTGCCCCAGATGGCCGCTTGCGGGAAGCCGGTGATGGGGCGGTGGTTGAATGGGTGCTGCGGATGGCGCCGATCCCGGCCAGCGATTTCTTGGATGCGGTGGCGGCGCGGGGCGGGCTGACGCCAGCCTTGCTTGACGCCTTGGGCGATGCGGTCTTTGCCTTGCATCAGGTGGCACCCAGGGTTGAAGGGCTGGATGCGCCAGCCGCCATGGCTTTGGTGTTGCAAGGCAATCTGCGCGCCGCCCGCGCCGCGGGCCTGCCGGAGGCCGAAATTGCGCCCTTGGCCGCAGGCTTTCAGGAAGCGCTGCAAGCTGCGGCGCCTTGGCTAAAGGCCCGCGCGGCGGAAGGCCGCATCCGGCGCTGCCATGGTGATCTCCATTTGGGGAATCTATGCCTCTGGCAGGGCAAGCCCACCCCCTTTGACGCCTTGGAATTCGATGAGGCTTTGGCGCGGATTGATACCGGCTATGATCTTGCCTTCCTGTTGATGGATTTGGACCGGCAGGCGGGGCGGGCAGCGGCGAATCGCGTGCTGAACCGCTATTTGGCGCGGTCGGGCGATTATGGGGTGCTTGCGCTTTTGCCTTTATGGCTTGGGCTGCGCGCCCTGGTGCGCGCGCATGTGGAAGCCGCACGCGGGCGGGATGGCGTGCCGCTACTGCGGGCTGCGGCGGAATATCTGGCGCCGCCACCGCCCTGCCTGATCGCGGTGGGCGGGTTGCAAGGCACCGGCAAATCCACCCTGGCGCGCGGCCTGGCGCCCACGCTTGGCGCCGCACCGGGCGCCTTGTTGTTGCGATCCGATGAGCTTCGCAAACGCCGCTTTGGCCTGCCACCGGAAGCGCCTTTGCCGCCTGAGGCCTATGCTGAGGCCATCAGCACCGCCATACATGAAGAATTATTCATGATTGCCGAAGCCGTGCTGCGCCAGGGCCATGCGGTTGCCTTGGATGCGATGTTTTTGGACGTGGGGCATCGGCACAAGGCCGCGCAAATCGCGGCGCGTGTTGGCGTGCCGTTTCACGGTTTTTGGCTTGAAGCGCCAATGGAAATCCTGAAATCGCGCATCCTTGCGCGGCGCGGCGATGCCTCTGACGCGACCATTGCTGTTCTGGAACGTGCGGCGAAGGCTGATCCCGGCCCGATTGACTGGCTCAGGCTGGATGCGGCCGGCGATGCGCTGGTGGCGGCACGGGCAGCCCTTGGCATGGCGGGCTGAAATATGTGCTAATCCATCCCATATCTGGGACGACGTAAAACAAAACCAAAGTAATGAGGAGGCATGGCCATGGCCTATCGCCGTCTATTGCTGCCGTTGACCGGCACCGCAGCCGGGGAATCCGCGCTTGGCACCGCGCTGATTGCCGCGCGCATTTGGGGTGCGCATGTGCATTGCCTGCATGTGCGCGTGGATGCGCGCGATGTCGCGCCATTGGCCGGGGAAGGGCTTTCCGGCGCGATGATCGAAGAAATGATGGCCGCCACCGAACGCGAAAGCGGGGAAAGGGCTGATCGCGTCAAGAACCTGTTCCAGAAATTCACGGCCAATCTGGGCGATGTGACGCTCGCCGATAATCCCGACACGGCGGCGAAAACCGCCGGCCCGACGCTTTCCTTCGAATCCATGGTGGGGCGGGAAGAAGATATCGTCGCGCAGCAATCGCGGCTTTACGATATGGCCGTGGTGCCGCACCCCGAAGCGGGGGAGGATGTCTCCAGCAGCGATGCGCTGCACGCCATCCTGTTCGATTCCGGCCGGCCCGTTTTGATTGCGCCCCGCACACCGCCGGCGGCGATTGGCACGCGGATTTGCATCGCCTGGAATGGCACGGCGGAAAGTGCCGCCGCGGTTGCGGCGGCTTTGCCGTGGCTGCATCAGGCCAAGGCGGTGCGCATTCTCTGTGCCGATGAATACCAGCGCCGCGGCCCGAAGGCCGAGGGCATTCAGGCTTATCTCCGCTGGCATGGCATTGAGGCAGAGCTTGTGCCCTTCAAGCCGCAAACCCGCGATGTGGGGGCGGGGCTTTTGGGCGCGGTGCGCGATTTCGGCGCCGATATGCTTTCCATGGGTGCCTATAGCCATTCCCGCCTCAGGCAATTGATCCTGGGTGGCGTGACGCGCCATGTGCTGGAGAATGCGGAGATTCCCGTGCTGATGTGTCGGTGATTTTCACCCGCGCATAACAGTATTGCGCAGGCGGTATGGCGCCGCCCGCCGCGTACCCCTATCTGATCCGCAAGGCCACAAGCGGCCAAGCGGGAAACTCATGATCGAACTCCGTTCCTTTGAAAGCCTGGGCAAGGCGAATTTCGGTTGGCTGAATGCCAATCATCATTTCTCCTTCGGCCATTACCGCGATGCCGGCCGCATGAATTGGGGGCGGCTACGCGTTTGGAATGATGATGAAATCGCCCCCGGCACGGGGTTCGACCCGCACCCGCATCGGGATATGGAAATCATCACCTATGTCCGGCAGGGCGCCATTACCCATAAGGACAGCATGGGCAATGAAGGCCGCACCGAAGCCGGCGATGTCCAGGTGATGAGTGCCGGCACCGGCGTGACACATGCCGAATACAATCTGGAACCGGGTGTGACCACGCTGTTTCAGATTTGGATCATGCCGGACCGCACCGGCCTGCCGCCTTCCTGGGGCGCCAAGAAATTCCCCAAGGAAAAGCGCGAGGCAGGGTTTGAGGTTTTGGCATCAGGCCGACCCGGCGATGCTGCTTCCGGCGCGCTTGCCATCAATGTGGATGGCGCGGTGATGGCGGCCACACTCGGCAAAGGGCAAAGCCTGACGCAGCCCTTGGGTGAAGGGCGCGCGGCCTATCTGGTGCTGGCGCGCGGCGCGGTCAGCGTGAATGGCGTCGAAGCAGGCGCGCGCGATGGCATCGCCATTCGGGCAGAGCCCGCCATCACCATCACCGTCAGCGAAGATGCTGAATTGGTCATGGTGGAAGTGGCGGATGCCTGATTAGGCCGGAGCATTTTCAAGCCAAGTGACTTCACTTGGCGGCTCGGAAAATGCGACCAGATAAACAAGCATTTTCAAGCCAAGTG
>JBIIIE010000361.1:0-3204 GCA_044235135.1 Roseomonas sp.
GGCGGCGGTGCTTCCACCAATTGAGGCGCGGGCGGCTCAACCACGGGGGCCGGCGGAACAGGGATGAGGGGCTCAGCCATCGCAACGGGCGGTGGCGCTGGTAGCGGGGGCGGGGGTGCTGGTGGCGGCTGCACGGCCAGAACCGGCGGAGGCGGCGGCGGCGGCGCTGGCGCGGCCAGCATCGGCGGTGGCGGGGGGATATCCGGGATGGGCGGTGCCGCGGCCACCTCCGGCGGCGCGGGGGGGATGGCATCGCCTTCACCTTCCTGCACGCCCTCATAAATGATGGCCAAACCCTCGGGCTCAGCAAGGCGCTGCGGGGGGGTCTCCGCGACCGGCCACTGAATCAACAGCGCCGCCACCAGCCCATGCAGCGCCAGCGACGCCCCAAGCCCGAAGCGCTGCGGGGGCATTTTCACAGCACCCGCACCCCCTGCTGCTTCGCCTTGCCTTCGGGTTCGACGTGAATGGTAATGACGGCTCCTTCAAGTTCTGCCTTCAGTGCGGCTTCGATCCTGTCACAAATCTCATGCGCTTCGCGCACGCGCATATCACCCGGCACCACCAGATGGAATTCCAGGAAAGTATGCCGTCCCGCATGGCGCGAACGCAAATCATGCGCCTCAATCGCGCCGGCTGCCTCTTCGGCCACAATGCGGCGAATACGGTCCATCGTCGCGGGCGGCACGGCTTCATCCATCAGCCCGCCGACACTTTCGCGCAGCAGGCGCCCGCCCGAGATCAGGATATTCACCGCCGTCAGCGCGGCCAGCAGCGGATCGAGCCACAAAATGCCGGTCAGCGCGACCAGGCCGACGCCCACCAGCACGCCCGCAGATGTCACCACATCGGCCCATAAATGCCGCGCATCCGCCACCAGCGCCGGGGATCGCAGCGCCTTGCCGCGCCGCCCAAGATAAAGCGCCCAGGCGGCATTGATGCCGCTTGCCCCTGCGGATACGGCAAGCCCGATGCCCAGCTGATCCGGCGCGCGTGGTGCGATGAAGGCGCCCCAGGCCGCGTGCAAGATCATCAGCGCCGCTACAATGATCAGCGCGCCTTCCAGCACGGCCGAGAAATACTCAACCTTGGCATGCCCGTAGGGATGATTTGCATCCGCCGGCAAAGCGGATAGCCGCACCGCGAGCAGCGCCGCGCAAGCCGCGGCAACATTCACGATGCTTTCCAGCGCATCGGCATAAAGCGCGACCGAACCCGTCACCCACCAGGCCACGGCCTTGAGTGCCAAAACCGCCACCGCAATCGCCACGCTGAAGGCAGCCAATTGCGCGGCGTTGGAATGCCGGGCCCCAACCATGGCGAAGATTTAGCCGGTTGCGGCTAGACCGAGAAGTATTTTGCGCGCGGGTGGTGCAGCACAATGGCGCTGGTGGATTGTTCAGGATGGAGCTGCCATTCATCACTCAGCGAAACGCCAATACGCTCAGCGTCCAGCAAGCGCAGCAGCCCTTCCTGATCCTCAAGCTTCGGGCAGGCCGGGTAGCCAAAGGAATAGCGCCCGCCGCGATAACCCTGCTGGAGCATTTTTTCGATATCGCGGTCATCCTCCGCCGCGAAACCCAATTCGGCGCGGATGCGCTTATGGACGTATTCGGCCAAGGCTTCCGCCATTTCCACCGAAAGCCCATGCAGATAGAGGTAATCCTGATAGCGGTTTTCCTCAAACCAATCGCGCGCGATATCGGAAGCCTTTTGGCCGACAGTCACAACCTGCAGGCCGATCACATCGCGCGCTTCCGGGCCATCATCCACATCGCGCACGAAATCGGCGATGCAATCTCCATCTTCCTTGGGCTGGCGCGGCATATTGAAGCGGCAGACTTCGGTCACGCCATCTTCCGCGAACAGGATCAGATCATTGCCCTGCCCCGCGCATTTCCAATAGCCATAGATCGCTTGCGGTTTCAGGATGTTCTGTTCATCGGCGAGTGCCAGCATGCGCTTCAGCACTGGGCGCAATTCCTGCTTGGCCCAGCCGAGGAAATCTTCGAGCGACCGCCCCGCCTTCCGGAAACCCCATTGGAATTGATAGAGGCTGCGTTCATTGATGAAGGGCACCAGCGCCTTGGGGGCGGCTTCCAGAACCCGCGCCCCCCAGAAGGGTGGCGTCGGCACCGCGCTTTGCGCGGCCACGCGCCGGCGGCGGCTTTGTGCGTAGTGCACATCAACGGGGGCGAAGCCGCGCGGATCGGCGGTGCCGAGCGTGCGCTTTTCATTGCGCGCCTTGCCCGCGCGTTTGGTTTGCAGCGCGGCCAGATAATCATCAAAGCCATTGCCCATGACCTTGTCCATCAAATGCAGGCCATCAAAGGCATCCCGCGCGTAAGCCACGCGTCCGGAAGCATAGGCGCGCACGCAATCATCTTCCACGTAATTGCGGGTCAGCGCGGCACCCCCCAGCAGCACGGGAATATCCACGCCCTGACGCGACATTTCTTCCAGATTTTCGCGCATCACCACGGTTGATTTCACCAGCAAGCCGGACATGCCAATGGCATGCGCCTTATGTTCGCGCGCGGCATTCACAATTTCGGTCAGCGGCACCTTGATGCCAAGATTGACCACGCGATAGCCGTTATTCGTCAGGATGATATCCACCAGATTCTTGCCAATATCATGCACATCGCCCTTCACGGTACCGAGCACGATGGTGCCTTTTTCCTGGCCTTCGACCCTTTCCATATAGGGTTCCAGATAGGCAACGGCGGATTTCATGGTCTCGGCCGATTGCAGCACGAAGGGAAGCTGCATCTTACCCGCGCCGAACAGCTCCCCCACCACCTTCATGCCATCCAGCAGAATGTCATTGATGATCGAAAGCGGCGCGATGCCCTTGGCCAGCGCATCGGCCAATTCATCATCCAGCCCCTTGCGATCACCATCAATGATGCGGTCCTTGAGGCGCCCTTCGACGGTTTCCGCGCGCTTCTTCGCCGTGGCATCGGCGGCCTTGCGGCCAGCGAAAAGCTCCAGCATTTTTTGCAGCGGGTCATAGCCTTCGGTGCGGCGATCAAAGATCAGATCCTCGGCCACCTTCACTTCTTCGGGCGGGATCTGGTGCAAGGGCTTGATCTTGGAAACATGCACAATCGCCCCCGTCATGCCGGCCTTCACCGCATGATCAAGAAACACGCTGTTCAGCACATGCCGTGCGGCGGGGTTGAGCCCGAAGGAGATATTGGA
>JBIIIE010000362.1:0-3201 GCA_044235135.1 Roseomonas sp.
TTGGCCGCTTCCATGATCCCCGGGCCGCCGCCGGTTGCGATCACATTATCCCGCGGCGCGCCGGATGCGGCCAAGGCACCGCCGCGCATGGAGACAATGCGGGCGAAGGCACGCGCATCCTCATAAAAGCGGGAACGATCCAGGGCCTTTTGCGCGGCGCGTTTTTCTGTTGCCCCGCGCGCCTTCTTGGCCAGCGCTGCGGCTTCTTCGGCGCTTGGGGTGCGGGCGGAACCAAACACCACAATGGTTGAACGCACCCCCCAATCGCGCAAAGCATATTCCGCCTTGGCGTATTCCATGCCGAAGCGGAACGGACGCATCTCATCCCGCAGCAGGAATTCCTGATCCTCCACCGCGAGCAAATAGCTCCGCGACTGTTTTTGGATGCCGTTATCGGGCATTGGAAGCTCCCCCTTGATATGGCGCGCATCTTGGCATGAAGCGGGCGGGGGCGGCGATGGGGCTTGCCCAAAAGCGTGACTCTCCTGCAACAGCAACGAGTCGTGCTGAATCGAAGCCGGGGGAAACACAAGAAAACCCTGGGCAAAGAATGGCTTCCGGCATAGAGTTCCGAATCACTCTGAAGCGCTGCCTTGATGCCTCGCCTTTTTCTCCCGGCCGATTCCAGGCCCTCCGCCGAACCAAGCGCCCCCAGGCGGCGCTTTGCCTCGGCCGATCTGCGCGCGCTGCTCAGCCGGCGCCTGATGGAATTATGCGGCCTGCTGGCGGCTTTATTGGCGCTTGGGCTGGCCGCCGCGCTGCTGAGCTACGATCCCGCCGATCCTTCGCTGAATACGGCAACCGCGCGGCCCGTGAGCAATCTGGCCGGGCCGGCGGGGGCGGTTTTCGCGGATATCCTGTTGCAGGGCTTTGGCTATGCGGCGGCGCTGCCGGTGCTGGCGCTGCTCGCCTGGGCGTTTCGGTTGGCGACGCAACGCGGGCTTGGCTTCATCCCGCTGCGGCTTTTCGGCCTGGCGCTTGGCCTGCCCTTGGGTGCGGCAGCCTTAAGCTTGGCCCCCCTGCCGCCAGAAGCGCCCAGCCTGGCCGGCGCGGGCGGTGCCGTGGGGCCGCTTTTGGCGGATGGTGTGATTTCCTGGCTTTCCGGCAGCTTTGGTCCCTATGGCGCGCTGCTGGCCAAGGCGGGCTTGGTTTTTGGCGCGGTCGGCGCTGGCTTCATTGGCTGCGGCCTGACCTTCGGCGAATGGCGCAGGGCTGGCCGTGCGGCCCTTGGCGCCAGCCAGGCCGCTTTGGATGCGGCGCGCGCCGGGGCGGAACGCTTCCGCCCGGTTGAGGAAGCGCCAGCGAAGAAACCTGGGCTTTTCGCCCGCCTTGGCGCGCGCTTCAAAACCGGCACCGGGCGGCTATTCCGCCGACAGGAACCGGAAATCCCGCTCGGCCCCATGCTGCGCGCCGCCGATGCGGCGGCCGAGGCCATGCCGATCCGCCCCGAAGCGCCAGAGCCCCCGCCGGTGCGCCCCCGCAAGCAACCGGAACCCGCGCGCCGCCCCGCGCAGCAACCCGCGCTTGATCTTGGTGATGGCGCCTGGGCGCTGCCGCCGCTTGACCTGCTGACGCCCGCGCCGGCGCAGCGCGTGGGTCGGCCTTCCGAGGAATCGCTGCAAGCCAATGCGCGGCTTTTGGAAAGCGTGCTGGAAGATTACGGCGTGCGCGGGCGCATTGTGGAAATCCGCCCCGGCCCGGTGGTGACCCTGTATGAATTGGAACCCGCCCCCGGCACCAAATCAGCGCGCGTGATTGGCCTGGCTGACGATATCGCGCGGTCCATGAGCCTGATTGCCGTGCGCATCGCAACCGTGCCTGGGCGCAATGTGATCGGCATTGAAATGCCCAATGCCAAGCGCGAAACCGTCTTTCTGTCGGAAATGTTCACCGATGAAAGCTGGCATCGCCATCCGGGCAAGCTACCCTTGGCGCTGGGCAAGGATATCGGCGGCACGCCGGTGATCGCCGATCTGGCGCGCATGCCGCATTTGCTGATTGCCGGCACCACGGGTTCGGGCAAATCGGTCGGGATCAATACCATGATCCTGAGCCTGCTCTATCGCTTCAGCCCGGATGAATGCCGCTTCATCATGATTGACCCGAAGATGCTGGAATTGTCGGTCTATGACCGGATTCCGCATCTGCTGGCCCCGGTGGTGACGGAACCGCCCAAGGCGATTGGCGCGCTGAAATGGACCGTGCGGGAAATGGAGCGCCGCTACCGTGCGATGAGCCAATTGGGCGTGCGCAATATCGCGGGTTACAATGAAAAAGTGACAGCGGCGCGCCAGCGCGGCGAAGTGCTGACCCGGCGCGTGCAAACCGGCTTCGATCCCGAAACGAATAAGCCCGTATTTGAAGACCAGCCGCTGGCGCTGGAAGCGCTGCCCATGATTGTGGTGGTGATCGATGAAATGGCCGATCTGATGATCGTGGCCGGCAAGGAAATTGAAGCCGCCGTGCAGCGCCTTGCGCAAATGGCGCGTGCCGCCGGTATTCACGTGATCATGGCAACGCAGCGGCCTTCGGTGGATGTGATCACCGGCACGATCAAGGCCAATTTCCCGACACGCATTTCCTTCCAGGTAACGTCGAAAATTGATAGCCGCACGATCCTGGGCGAACAGGGTGCGGAACAATTGCTCGGCCAGGGCGATATGCTGCATATGCCGGGCGGCGGGCGGCTTGCGCGCGTGCATGGCCCCTTTGTGTCAGACACTGAGGTGGAGCGCGTGGTTGAATTCCTCCGCGCCCAGGGTGAGCCCGACTATATCGAGGAAGTGACAGACACCGAGGATGAGGGTGATTCCGTTGCCATGCTTGGCATGCTGGGCGGCAATACGGATGCTGAGGCGTCGCTTTACGACCAGGCGGTGGCGCTGGTGACACGCGAAGGCAAGGCCAGCACCAGCTTCGTGCAGCGGCATTTGAACATTGGCTATAACCGCGCGGCGAAGCTGATTGAGCAGATGGAAAAGGAAGGCGTGGTGGGGCCGGCGAATCACGTGGGTAAGCGGGAAGTGCTGGCGCCGGGGCCAAGGGATTAAGAGGCGGGGTGAGGCGAAGGTGCGCTGATCATTTAAATCACTTATACTGTCCCCCTACGGTAATCACCTGACATAGGCCACCGACGGAACCGGGCGCGGACCGTAAGAGTCTGCGCGCCCGGTTCACGGTGGCCGGACCGTGTGGAAGCGG